>NZ_JBCNLP010000002.1 GCF_039595395.1 Novosphingobium sp.
GGTCCAGGGTACTTCACACTAGCCTGCACCGTAATCCAATCAGGCCAGACAATTCACGAGATCCGTCACACCCCACCACCAGGTACAGGAATATTAACCTGTTTCCCATCGACTACGCCTTTCGGCCTCGCCTTAGGGGCCGACTCACCCTGCCCCGATTAACGTTGGACTGGAACCCTTGGTCTTTCGGCGAGCGGGCTTTTCACCCGCTTTATCGTTACTCATGTCAGCATTCGCACTTCTGATACCTCCAGCCACCCGTTACCAGGTCACCTTCAACGGCTTACAGAACGCTCCCCTACCGCGTGGTTCAAAGAACCACACCCTAAGCTTCGGTGCACGTCTTGAGCCCCGTTACATCTTCGGCGCAGGAACCCTTGACTAGACCAGTGAGCTGTTACGCTTTCTTTAAATGATGGCTGCTTCTAAGCCAACATCCTGGTTGTTTTGGGATCCTCACATCCTTTCCCACTTAGCCATGACTTGGGGACCTTAGCTGGCGGTCTGGGTTGTTTCCCTCTTCACGACGGACGTTAGCACCCGCCGTCTGTCTCCCGTGATTGCACTCTTCGGTATTCGGAGTTTGCATCGGTTTGGTAGAGCGCGGGATGGCCCCCTGCAGCCAAACAGTGCTCTACCCCCAACGGGATGAGTTCACGAGGCGCTACCTAAATAGCTTTCGGGGAGAACCAGCTATCTCCAGGTTTGATTAGCCTTTCACCCCTATCCACAAGTCATCCCCTAGCTTTTCAACGACAGTGGGTTCGGTCCTCCAGTTAGTGTTACCCAACCTTCAACCTGCTCATGGATAGATCACCTGGTTTCGGGTCTATACCCAGCAACTAAACGCCCTATTAAGACTCGATTTCTCTACGCCTCCCCTATACGGTTAACCTCGCCACTGAATATAAGTCGCTGACCCATTATACAAAAGGTACGCAGTCACACCTCGAAGGTGCTCCCACTGCTTGTACGCACACGGTTTCAGGTTCTATTTCACTCCCCTCTCCGGGGTTCTTTTCGCCTTTCCCTCACGGTACTGGTTCACTATCGGTCAGTCAGGAGTATTTAGCCTTGGAGGATGGTCCCCCCATATTCAGACAGGGTTTCACGTGCCCCGCCCTACTCTTCGACGTTCACCCTGTTTCCTCACTTTTGTGTACGGGGCTATCACCCTCTACTGGCCACACTTTCCAGAGGGTTCCACTAACACACAAGCTGATTCAGGCTACTGGGCTGATCCCCGTTCGCTCGCCGCTACTGAGGGAATCTCGGTTGATTTCTTTTCCTCAGGGTACTTAGATGTTTCAGTTCCCCGGGTTCGCTTCAGCCAAAGCTATGTATTCAGTGAGGTGATAGCGTGTCCACTCACCACGTGCACGAATGTGAAGGTGGGTTTCCCCATTCGGAAATCTCCGGATCAAAGCTTGTTCACAGCTCCCCGACGCTTTTCGCAGCTTATCACGTCCTTCATCGCCTCTGACCGCCAAGGCATCCACCGTGTGCGCTTAGTCACGCTTGAACCCACACCATCATAACAGGCCTGCATAAAGTTTGCATCGTTCTAGGCGTAGGACAATAATCTGAGCCAGATTTACAACATCTGTAGTAACGCTAAAGCCATATGGTTCTTGCCTTCAACAGGGCGACCCCCGCTGCGCAAAAACCGACCTCGCGTCACCGCGTCGATTAAACAGCCCATTCAGAATGTTAAAGAAGCGGGCAAATCCCGCAGGCCTTACAGCAAAAGACCAACCATCAGGTCAGCTTCAAGATGCAAGGAAAGGTGTGTCTTCATCTTCAATGGAAATGGTGGAGCCTGTCGGGATCGAACCGACGACCCCCTGCTTGCAAAGCAGGTGCTCTCCCAGCTGAGCTAAGGCCCCGCACGTGCTCCGCCCCACCAACCCACTCATGGTGGGCCGAGCTAGACTTGAACCACCGACCTCACCCTTATCAGGCGTGCGCTCTAACCACCTGAGCTACAGGCCCATCCTGGCAGCACTCAACCATGCCGCCCAAAAGCAACGGGCGCCCTAACGAAGCCGCCTTGCTGTTTCCATAGATGAAGGACATGAGACGACGGCAATGTTCTTAGAATTGAGCGAAGCTCTTCCACTCTCAAGGAGCGGCGCACTCGTTCAAATCCTTAGAA
>NZ_JBCNLP010000003.1 GCF_039595395.1 Novosphingobium sp.
CGACGGGTTCCAGGTACTTCAACTAGCTCTGCACCGAATCCAATCAGGCCAGACAATTCACGAGATCCGTCACACCCCCAACACCAAGTACAGGAATATTAACCTGTTTCCCATCGACTACGCTTTTCGGCCTCGCCTTAGGGGTCGACTCACCCTGCCCCGATTAACGTTGCGCAGGAAACCTTGGGCTTACGGCGAGGGGGCTTTTCACCCGCTTTATCGTTACTCATGTCAGCATTCGCACTTCTGATACCTCCAGCATCCCTCACCAGACACCTTCACCGGCTTACAGAACGCTCCCCTACCCGCGTGGTTCAAAGAGCCACACCCGCAGCTTCGGTGCATGGGTTTAGCCCCGTTACATCTTCCGCGCAGGCCGACTCGACCAGTGAGCTATTACGCTTTCTTTAAATGATGGCTGCTTCTAAGCCAACCTCCTGGCTGTCTATGCCTTCCCACATCGTTTCCCACTTAACTATGATTTTGGGACCTTAGCTGGCGGTCTGGGTTGTTTCCCTCTTGACTACGGACGTTAGCACCCGCAGTCTGTCTCCCGTGATAGCACTCTTCGGTATTCGGAGTTTGCATCGGTTTGGTAGAGCGCGGGATGGCCCCCTAGCAGCCAAACAGTGCTCTACCCCCAAAGGGATGAGTTCACGAGGCGCTACCTAAATAGCTTTCGGGGAGAACCAGCTATCTCCCGGTTTGATTGGCCTTTCACCCCCAGCCACAAGTCATCCGCTAATTTTTCAACATTAGTCGGTTCGGTCCTCCAGTTAGTGTTACCCAACCTTCAACCTGCCCATGGCTAGATCACCGGGTTTCGGGTCTATACCCTCCAGCAACTAAACGCCCTATTAAGACTCGATTTCTCTACGCCTCCCCTATACGGTTAACCTTGCCACTGAATGTAAGTCGCTGACCCATTATACAAAAGGTACGCAGTCACACCAACGAAGGTGCTCCCACTGCTTGTACGCACACGGTTTCAGGTTCTATTTCACTCCCCTCTCCGGGGTTCTTTTCGCCTTTCCCTCACGGTACTGGTTCACTATCGGTCAGTCAGGAGTATTTAGCCTTGGAGGATGGTCCCCCCATATTCAGACAGGATTTCACGTGTCCCGCCCTACTCTTCGACTCGTTCACCCTGTTTCCTCACTTTTGTGTACGGGGCTATCACCCTCTATGGCCGCACTTTCCAGACCCTTCCACTAACACACAAGCGATTCAGGCACTGGGCTGCTCCCCGTTCGCTCGCCACTACTATGGGAATCTCGGTTGATTTCTTTTCCTCGGGTTACTTAGATGTTTCAGTTCCCCCGGTTCGCTTCCAGCAGCTATGTATTCACTAAGGTGATACCTTATCCACACCACAGTGGGTTTCCCCATTCGGACATCTCCGGATCAAAGCTTGTTGCCAGCTCCCCGATGCTTTTCGCAGGCTACCACGTCCTTCATCGCCTCTGACCGCCAAGGCATCCACCGTGTGCGCTTAGTCACGCTTAACCCACACCATCATAACAGGCCTGCATAAGTTTGCATCGTTCTAGCGTAGGACAATAATTTGAGCCAGATTTACAACATCTGTAGTAACGCTAAAGCCATATGGTTACTTGCCTTCAACAGGGTACCCCTAAAAACCGACTCCGTCACGTCGATTAATAACTCATTCAGAATGTTAAAGAACAAATCCCGCAGGCTTACAGCAAAAGACCAATCATCAGGTCAGTCTCAAGATGCAAGGAAAGGTGTGTCTTCATCTTCAATGGAAACGTGGTGGAGCCTATCGGGATCGAACCGATGACCCCCTGCTTGCAAAGCAGGTGCTCTCCCAGCTGAGCTAAGGCCCCGCACTGTTGCTCTGCGCGCCGCCCCATGCAGTTTTTGACTGGGGATGGTGGGCCGGGCGGATTTGAACTTGCGACCTCACGCTTATCAAGCGTGCGCTCTAACCAACTGAGCTACAGGCCCATCCTGGCGCCAGCACTCAACCTTGCCAGGCTCCGAGCCAGAGCAACGGCCCTCGCATCGCACCCTCGCGCCACGTCAACAGGCGCGAAGCCGCCTTGCTGGTTTCCATCAGATGAAGGGACATGAGACGACGGCAATGTTCTTAGAATTGTGCGAAGCTCTTCCACTCTCAAGGAGCGGCGCACTCGTTCAATATCTTTAGGGAAAGGAGGTGATCCAGCCGCAGGTTCCCCTACGGCTACCTTGTTACGACTTCACCCCAGTCATGAATCACACAGTGGTAAGCGCCGCCTCCCGAAGGTTAAGCTACCTACTTCTGGTGCAACCCACTCCCATGGTGTGACGGGCGGTGTGTACAAGGCCCGGGAACGTATTCACCGCGGCATTCTGATCCGCGATTACTAGCGATTCCGACTTCATGGAGTCGAGTTGCAGACTCCAATCCGGACTACGACCGGCTTTATAGATTCGCTCCCTCTCGCGAGGTGGCTGCCCTTTGTACCGGCCATTGTAGCACGTGTGTAGCCCTGGGCGTAAGGGCCATGATGACTTGACGTCATCCCCACCTTCCTCCGGTTTGTCACTGGCAGTCTCCTTAGAGTGCCCGCCATAACTGCTGGCAACTAAGGACAAGGGTTGCGCTCGTTGCGGGACTTAACCCAACATCTCACGACACGAGCTGACGACAGCCATGCAGCACCTGTCACTCATCCAGCCGAACTGAAGAAATCCATCTCTGGAAATCGCGATGAGGATGTCAAGGGTAGGTAAGGTTTTTCGCGTTGCATCGAATTAAACCACATCATCCACCGCTTGTGCGGGTCCCCGTCAATTCCTTTGAGTTTTAATCTTGCGACCGTACTCCCCAGGCGGTCAACTTAACGCGTTAGCTGCGCCACCCAAGCACCATGTGCCCGGACAGCTAGTTATCATCGTTTACGGCGTGGACTACCAGGGTATCTAATCCTGTTTGCTCCCCACGCTTTCGCGCATGAGCGTCAGTACTTGGTCCAGGGGGCTGCCTTCGCCATCGGTATTCCTCCACATCTCTACGCATTTCACCGCTACACGCGGAATTCCACCCCCCTCTACCATACTCTAGCTCGCCAGTTTCAAATGCAGTTCCCAGGTTGAGCCCGGGGATTTCACATCTGACTTGCATAACCGCCTGCGCGCGCTTTACGCCCAGTAATTCCGATTAACGCTTGCACCTCCGTATTACCGCGGCTGCTGGCACGGAGTTAGCCGGTGCTTATTCTTCAGGTACCGTCAAGGATTATCTTCCTCGCTAAAAGTGCTTTACAACCCGAAGGCCTTCTTCACACACGCGGCATGGCTGGATCAGGCTTGCGCCCATTGTCCAATATTCCCCACTGCTGCCTCCCGTAGGAGTCTGGACCGTGTCTCAGTTCCAGTGTGGCTGGTCATCCTCTCAGACCAGCTACGGATCGTCGCCTTGGTGAGCCTTTACCCCACCAACTAGCTAATCCGACCTAGGCTCATCTGATAGCGCAAGGCCCGAAGGTCCCCCTCCCCCTTTGGATCTTGCGACGTCATCATGCGGTATTAGCTATCGTTTCCAGCTGTTATCCCCCACTCACAAGGGCAGATTCCTAGGCATTACTCACCCGTCCGCCACTCGTCACCCGGCGAGAAGCCTCTCTGTGCCGTTCGACTTGCATGTGTTAGGCCTGCCGCCAGCGTTCAATCTGAGCCAGGATCAAACTCTCAAGTTATGTCATGAACACTTGCAGCGCAGGGCAAAACCCCGCCAACCACAAACGTCCAAACTTCAGGAGCCGATGCCTGCATTTGTCAAACGTAATGGATACGAAGGACATATGTAACATCGGCTTGGTTTAAACTACGCCATCGAGCCCGAAGCTCCCAAGGCGCAGACGCCGTCGTCCACATGTCCCTTCATCATAATCAACTATGTCAAAGAACGTTTCAGGTTTCCCTGGCCGACAGTTAAAGCGGACAGTCATCCCACCCCGATTTGCACCGGGGGATGAAGGCCCGCATCTGTCGACAACCTCGCAGCTAACCGGCCCTTCCGGGCGGCGCCGCATCGGTGAAGCGGGCCTATATGGCTGCTCACCGAGTCGGTCAACTCTTAATTTCGTGAAGTCCTGCTTTCTTCGCAGGCAGCCTCAGCGGCCTGGTACTCCATCCCACGCTCAATGGCGCGGCCCTGGTTGCGGGGGCAGGATTTGAACCTGCGACCTTCAGGTTATGAGCCTGACGAGCTACCGGGCTGCTCCACCCCGCGTCAGGGTTTGCAAGAATGATCACGCCCCCAGCCATCCGGCATGGGGGGTGTGAATGGGTTTTTTTTTGAGCACGCTGGCGATAATGCCTGGCGACGACCTACTCTTCCAACGCTTGAGCGTTAGTACCATTGGCGCGGACAGGTTTCACGGCCGAGTTCGAGATGGGATCGGGTGGGTCACTGTTGCTATGGTCACCAAGCAATATGGCCAGCGTGCTGCAGCGAGCATGAGGCAGGTTCGTGACCTGCCTTGCGCAGGGTTACCCCTGTGCGGCTTGCTGTTGCGGTGTTTTTTAATCAGATGTTGTGATTGGCTGTGACGATTGTCCGCCTTCACGATGCGCTGCCTGGTTGATCTTTATGGGATCATCCTTTGTGCAGGCCTCTTAGTGATGGTGGGGTTCATCAAGCATGAACAGAGTGA
>NZ_JBCNLP010000004.1 GCF_039595395.1 Novosphingobium sp.
TGTCATGAACACTTGCAGCGCAGGGCAAAACCCCGCCAACCACAAACGTCCAAACTTCAGGAGCCGATGCCTGCATTTGTCAAACGTAATGGATACGAAGGACATATGTAACATCGGCTTGGTTTAAACTACGCCATCGAGCCCGAAGCTCCCAAGGCGCAGACGCCGTCGTCCACATGTCCCTTCATCATAATCAACTATGTCAAAGAACGTTTCAGGTTTCCCTGGCCGACAGTTAAAGCGGACAGTCATCCCACCCCGATTTGCACCGGGGGATGAAGGCCCGCATCTGTCGACAACCTCGCAGCTAACCGGCCCTTCCGGGCGGCGCCGCATCGGTGAAGCGGGCCTATATGGCTGCTCACCGAGTTCGGTCAACTCTTAATTTCGTGAAGTCCTGCTTTCTTCGCAGGCAGCCTCAGCGGCCTGGTACTCCATCCCACGCTCAATGGCGCGGCCCTGGTTGCGGGGGCAGGATTTGAACCTGCGACCTTCAGGTTATGAGCCTGACGAGCTACCGGGCTGCTCCACCCCGCGTCAGGGTTTGCAAGAATGATCACGCCCCCAGCCATCCGGCATGGGGGGTGTGAATGGGTTTTTTTTTGAGCACGCTGGCGATAATGCCTGGCGACGACCTACTCTTCCAACGCTTGAGCGTTAGTACCATTGGCGCGGACAGGTTTCACGGCCGAGTTCGAGATGGGATCGGGTGGGTCACTGTTGCTATGGTCACCAAGCAATATGGCCAGCGTGCTGCAGCGAGCATGAGGCAGGTTCGTGACCTGCCTTGCGCAGGGTTACCCTGTGCGGCTTGCTGTTGCGGTGTTTTTTAATCAGATGTTGTGATTGGCTGTGACGATTGTCCGCCTTCACGATGCGCTGCCTGGTTGATCTTTATGGGATCATCCTTTGTGCAGGCCTCTTAGTGATGGTGGGGTTCATCAAGCATGAACAGAGTGATTAGTACCGGTTAGCTCCATGCGTTACCGCACTTCCACACCCGGCCTATCAACGTGGTCATCTTCCACGATCCTTAAAAGATATCTCATCTTGAGGCAAGTTTCCCGCTTAGATGCTTTCAGCGGTTATCTCTTCCGAACATAGCTACCCGGCAATGCCACTGGCGTGACAACCGGAACACCAGAGGTTCGTCCACTCCGGTCCTCTCGTACTAGGAGCAGCCCCTCTCAAATCTCAAACGCCCACGGCAGATAGGGACCGAACTGTCTCACGACGTTCTAAACCCAGCTCGCGTACCACTTTAAATGGCGAACAGCCATACCCTTGGGACCTGCTCCAGCCCCAGGATGTGATGAGCCGACATCGAGGTGCCAAACACCGCCGTCGATATGAACTCTTGGGCGGTATCAGCCTGTTATCCCCGGAGTACCTTTTATCCGTTGAGCGATGGCCCTTCCATGCGGAACCACCGGATCACTATGACCTACTTTCGTACCTGCTCGACGTGTCTGTCTCGCAGTCAAGCGCGCTTATGCCATTGCACTCTACGGCCGATTTCCGACCGGTCTGAGCGCACCTTCGTACTCCTCCGTTACTCTTTAGGAGGAGACCGCCCCAGTCAAACTACCCACCATACACTGTCCCCGATCCGGATAACGGACCAGGGTTAGAACCTCAAACATGCCAGGGTGGTATTTCAAGGATGGCTCCACGCCAGACTGGCGTCCACGCTTCAAAGCCTCCCACCTATCCTACACAAGCAGTCTTTCCAAAGGCCAGTCTGAAGCTACAGTAAAGGTTCACGGGGTCTTTCCGTCTAGCCGCGGGTACACTGCATCTTCACAGCGATTTCAATTTCACTGAGTCTCGGGTGGAGACAGTGCCGCCATCGTTACGCCATTCGTGCAGGTCGGAACTTACCCGACAAGGAATTTCGCTACCTTAGGACCGTTATAGTTACGGCCGCCGTTTACCGGGGCTTCAATTCAGAGCTTGCACTCCTCCTCTTAACCTTCCGGCACCGGGCAGGCGTCAGACCCTATACGTCCACTTTCGTGTTTGCAGAGTCCTGTGTTTTTGATAAACAGTCGCAGCCCCCTGGCCTGTGCCCCCCACAAATGCTTGCGCATATATGGGGCCTCCTTCTCCCGAAGTTACGGTGCCATTTTGCCTAGTTCCTTCACCCGAGTTCTCTCAAGCGCCTTGGTATTCTCTACCTGACCACCTGTGTCGGTTTGGGGTACGGTTCCTAGTTACCTACGGTGGGGCTATTTCCTGGAACCTCTTCAAAGCCTGACCAATCCAATAAGGCCAGACAATTCACGAGATCCGTCACACACCACCAGGTACAGGAATATTAACCTGTTTCCCATCGACTACGCCTTTCGGCCTCGCCTTAGGGGCCGACTAACCCTGCGTCGATTAACGTTGCGCAGGAACCCTTGGTCTTTCGGCGTGCGTGTTTTTCACACGCATTGTCGTTACTCATGTCAGCATTCGCACTTCTGATACCTCCAGCAAGCTTCTCAACTCACCTTCACAGGCTTACAGAACGCTCCTCTACCGCGTGGTTCAAAGAGCCACACCCGTAGCTTCGGTGCATGGTTTGAGCCCCGTTACATCTTCCGCGCAGGCCGACTCGACTAGTGAGCTATTACGCTTTCTTTAAAGGATGGCTGCTTCTAAGCCAACATCCTAGCTGTCTAAGCCTTCCCACATCGTTTCCCACTTAGCCATGACTTTGGGACCTTAGCTGGCGGTCTGGGTTGTTTCCCTCTTGACGACGGACGTTAGCACCCGCCGTCTGTCTCCCGGATAAGACTCGTTGGTATTCGGAGTTTGGTTAGTATTGGTAGATCTCGCGACCCCCGCAACCATCCAGTGCTCTACCCCCAACGGCATAAATCCGAGGCGCTACCTAAATAGATTTCGGGGAGAACCAGCTATCTCCCGGTTTGATTGGCCTTTCACCCCTACCCACAAGTCATCCGCTAATTTTTCAACATTAGTCGGTTCGGTCCTCCAGTGAGTGTTACCGCACCTTCAACCTGCCCATGGCTAGATCACCCGGTTTCGGGTCTATACCCAGCGACTAAGCGCCCTATTAAGACTCGCTTTCGCTGCGCCTCCCCTATACGGTTAAGCTCGCCACTGATATAAGTCGCTGACCCATTATACAAAAGGTACGCAGTCACCCCTAACAAAGGAGGCTCCCACTGCTTGTACGCATACGGTTTCAGGTTCTATTTCACTCCCCTCTCCGGGGTTCTTTTCGCCTTTCCCTCACGGTACTGGTTCACTATCGGTCAGTCAGGAGTATTTAGCCTTGGAGGATGGTCCCCCCATATTCAGACAGGATTTCACGTGTCCCGCCCTACTCGAGTCCTGTTTCACTTCAAAGATCCTTTTGCATACGGGGCTATCACCCGCTATGGCCGCACTTTCCAGAGCGTTCCGCTAATTTAGAAACAGGCACTGGGCTGGTCCCCGTTCGCTCGCCACTACTAAGGGAATCTCGGTTGATTTCTTTTCCTCCGGGTACTTAGATGTTTCAGTTCCCCGGGTTCGCTTCACCAAAGCTATTTTATTCACTAAGGTGATACCTTATCCACCTCACTCACTCACTGATCACTCAGCAAACGAGAGAAATGGTGAAGGTGGGTTTCCCCATTCGGAAATCTCCGGATCAAAGTTTGCTCACAACTCCCCGACGCTTATCGCAGCGTACCACGTCCTTCTTCGCCTGTACATGCCAAGGCATCCACCAAATGCTCTTACCTCACGCTTGAGAACCCACACCATCAATAACAGGCCTGCATAAAGCCTGCATCGTTCTAGGCGTAGGACAATAATCTCAGCCAGATTTACAACATCTGTAGTAACGCTAAAGCCATATGGTTCTTGCCTTCAACAGGGCGACCCCCGCTGCGCAAAAACCGACCTCGCGTCACCGCGTCGATTAAAAAACCCATTCACAATGTCAAAGAAGCGGGCAAATCCCGCAGGCCTTACAGCAAAAGACCAACCATCAGGTCAGCCTCAAGATGCAAGGAAAGGTGTGTCTTCATCTTCAATGGAAACGTGGTGGAGCCTATCGGGATCGAACCGATGACCCCCTGCTTGCAAAGCA
>NZ_JBCNLP010000005.1 GCF_039595395.1 Novosphingobium sp.
AAAGCTGACCTTCAAGGTCAATGAACCGCTCCTCAATAGCAGTCGATTGTTCACCTCCTCCATACCGCACGGCTCCCGATGCTATGCCTCCATGGCCGGCGCCGTTCTGGCAGCGCGGGCGAACTCGAGCGCCCAATTGCCGATGAAGCGAGCCCACCTCAATTGTGGGATCCGACGCAGCGAAGGCGAGCGCGATGCGCAATTTCTCCACAATATCATTTTCATTGGGATCGAGTGGAATTGCAGACCCCAGCCTGCAACACTCGCGCCATCGCTTTCTGCCGGCGCGAGAGAGCAAGCGGACGGGAGAAGATGCGTTTTGCGCTGCCTCTAGAATGATGGATCGCAATATGTCTATTCACCCAGGTCGAGACTGTTGGCAGGCAAAGGGACTTCCATATCCTTGAGCATCTCCCTCATCGCCGCAGCTTCATCCGCCCCGTTCAGCACCTCGAACGCCTGCTGTGCCCGCTGCCAAAGCGGCATGGCGGCGGCCAGTCGCGCCCGGCCCGCAGCGGTCAGGCGGATGATCCGGGCCCGGCGGTCCTGCTCGCTCGGAATGATGTCCATCAGCCCATCGCGCTCCAGCAGCTTGATGTTTTGCCCCGCCGTGCTGCGATCGAGATCAAGCATCGCGGCCAGAGCGTTGACCGACAGCGGCTTGCCCGATGCCAGCGCCGCCAGCATTGAAAATTGCGTCGCCCGCAGCCCCACCGGCGCGAGGCAGGAGTCGTAATAGAGCGAGATGCGCCGCGCCGCCTTGCGCAGGCTGATGCAATGGCACTGGCCCACCGCCGGGAGCATCGCCTCATCTGGCACATCGGGGGAAGGATCAGGCATGAGGCTCCGGTTCAAAGATAGGTCATCCAATGGTGGCGCCTTGTGCGCTTGATCCGCGCATAGGCCTTGCACGCCGGATAGAGCAGCAGCAAGCCGCACACCCAGATCGCATAGACGCCGCCAAAGCCGATACCATAATCCGTCGAGGCCGACAGGGGCGTATGGCCGATGGTGATGGCATCCACGAACATCCAGCCCACCGGATAACCTCTGGCCCAGACCACCAGCACCGACAGGGCATGGTAAAGCGGCAGATGCAGCAGATAGAAGAACAGCGGCACTCGGCCCAGCAGGACAAGTCTGTCGGCGAGCACCAAAGGCAAGCGCTCTGCAAGCCCCAGCAACAGCAAGGCCGGCCCTAGCGTCATCAGGGTGTAAAGCAGCGAGGGCGGATATTTGGTGCAGTTGAGGAAGGACATCAGGGTGAACAGGCCATCACGCTGAAGATGCCACGGCTTGGGATCGCCATAGATCTGAGCCGCGCGCAAGGCGATGAACGCCGCGATCATCGTGAGGCCAAGATTGCGCAGGATCGGCCCACGCCGCTCAGCCGGAAGCTGGAACAGCCCGCCCATACCATAGCCAGTTGCCATGATGCCAAACCATGGCAACACCGGATAGATCGAGGCGATCACATGGCCCGGCCATGGCTTGAAGATTTGGAAATCGTCCAGCACAGCCCATGCCGGGGCCGTTGCACCGAAGATCTCCGCATGGGCGTTCAACCCGTCATGCAGCAGCACGATGGCCAGCCCTATGGCCAGCACAATCCGGGGCGCGGCAACACGCGCCGCCAGCGCCAGCAGGATCATCGAACCACCGATCGCCCAGATCACCTGCAACCGGACAAAGCCATAGTGAAGGTTGAAAGCCCAGCCCAGCGGCGTGACGAAAGCCACTTCCAGCAGCATCAGCCACAGCCCGCGTGAGATCAGCGTGCCTGTTCCCCGCCCTTCCCCGGCACTGGCGAGAAAGACGCTGACCCCGGCCAAGAACACGAAGGTGGGCGCACAGAGATGGGTGATCCAGCGCGTGAAGAAATAGGCTGGTGTGGTCTGGCTCATATCGGTGGGATCGAAGGGGGCATTCGACACGAATTCGCGAATGTGGTCCAGCGCCATGACAACCATGGCCAGCCCCCTGACGATGTCGATTGATGTCAGGCGGAGGTTCGTCGCCCGGCTGGCCGTCTGCTGATGCATTTGCTGTCCCCCTGCCGGTTCACCGCGAACCGCTCCTGGCCTATTTATGGGGATATCCCCATAAATCGATACGCGTTTTGGGACAGGCGATGGACGCGCACGATGCCAGGATCGGCCGGACATGCAGCTACGATGCGCCGAACCGTCACTCCTGCTCCACCCTTTCTGCCAATCAGGCCGCGATATCTGCCAATGATCCATCCGCATCTTGTCCGAGATCGGATCGAGGCATAGGTCTGCTTTCAGATAAAGGCATATGCTTCTATATTGAAAAAAGGATCAGAACGATGAGCCAGGCAGACTATCTTGTAAGCGGCGCGAGCGGCCGGACCGGTGGCGCTGCCATCGACGAATTGCTGAACATGGGTAAGACAGTCCGCGCCTTTATGCGCAGCGATGGCGAGGCAGCCGCCGCCCTTCGCGCGCGGCGCGTGGAGATCGCCCTGGGCGATTTCACCGATATCGATGCCATCCGCGCGGCGATGGAAGGGATCAAGGGCGCCTATTTCCTCCACCCCATCGCGCCGGGCATTCTGGGCGCCGCCGCCTATTTCGCCCAGGCGGCCAAGGAAGCCGGCGTGCGCTCGATCGTGAACATGTCGCAAATTTCCGCCCGCCGCAGAATCCACCAGCCATGCCGCGCAGGACCATTGGGTTTCCGAGCAGGTGTTCGACTGGTCGGGCGTACCCACCACCCACATCCGCCCGACCTTCTTTGCCGACTGGTTGTTCTACCCGCATTTCGCCAAGGAAATCGGGATCACCAAGATGATCCAGTTCCCCTTCGGCAACGGTCGCCATGCCCCCATCAGCTCGGAAGATCAGGGCCGCGTCATCGCCCATCTTCTGGCCAAGCCCAAGGGGCATGAAGGCAAGGTCTACACGCTGCACGGTCCGGTCGAGATGAACCATACAGAGATCGCCGCCGCCATGAGCGAGGTGCTGGGCACCACCATCACCTATGCGCCGCTCTCGATCCCGGCGTTCAAGGAGAAGATGGAAAACCTCTATGGCTTTCCGCCCTTCCTGGTGCAGCACCTCGAGGAAGTCGCCCAGCACTATCAGGATGGGGTTTTCGCAGGCACCAACGATATGGTCGAACGGATCACCGGAACCCCTGCCCAGTCGGTGCAGGAATTGACGATCAAAAACCTTGCAGCCTTTGCCTGAGGGACGGTGATTGGAGAAAGGATACTGTCATGTCGCAGAGGGTTGAAGCGCCAAAGGTCGATCACTGCAACTGCTTTGCCCTGCGCAAGGCCTCGCGCCAGATCTCCCGGTTCTACGACGCCCAGCTTCAACCCACCGGCCTGCGCATCACCCAGTTCCTGACGCTGGCCATCCTGAACGAGATTGGCGCCACCCCTATCATGGATCTTGCGGATCGCCTCGATATCGAGAAGACCGCGATGGGGAAAATGGTGAACACGCTGGAACGCGATGGGCTGGTTGGCATGCACCGCTCTCCCACGGATGGCCGAAGCCGGATTGTCACCCTGACCGATGCGGGCCGCGCCCTGTTCAATCAGGCCGTGCCGCTCTGGCATCAGGCCCAGAATGCCTTTGCCGCAGTCAACGATATCGGGGCGATTGCGGCGCTGCGGCCCGGCTTTGTGCTGAAAACCGCGCCGAAAACCACAGCGCCGCAACCGGCATAATCCGGCAATGACCTCAGCGCTTCGGGCCAAAGGCCTGAGCGCGGCGCCCCGTCGCGCGCATCGACGCCAACACCTGCACCATTCTTCATTGGAGACAGATCATGCATTATCGTGTTCTTGGCCAGACAGGCCTGCGTGTGTCCAGCCTGGCCCTGGGAACGGCGAATTTCGGCAAACGCTGGGACTATGGCGCCAGCGAGGACGAGGTTACCCCGATCTATCGCGCCTATCGTGAAGCGGGCGGCAACATCGTCGACACGGCCAACAACTATCAGGCCGGCGAATCCGAAGAGATCGTCGGAAGGCTGATCGCGGGCGAGCGGGACGATGTCGTCCTCTCGACCAAATTCACGCTGGGCTCATCACCCCAAGTCGGCCTGCTGGGCACTGGGAACAGCAGGCGCGCGCTTGTCCAGTCGGTGGAAGCAAGCCTTGCACGACTGGCGACCGACCATATCGATCTGCTCTGGGTTCATTATCCTGATGAGGTCACTCCGGTGGACGAGATCATGCGCGGTCTTGAGGATGTGATCCGCTCGGGCAAGGTCCTCTACACCGGCTTCTCGAATTTCCCGGCGTGGCGTGTGGCAGGGGCGGTGACACTGGCACAGGAACGTGGCTGGGTCGCGCCTTCTGCTGTCCAGTTCGAATATAATCTGATCGAGCGGACGGCGGACCGAGAAATTCTGCCCATGGCCAATGCTTATGGCCTCACCTCCTTTGGCTGGTCTCCTTTGGGCGGCGGCACACTGACCGGCAAATATCGTCGTGGCGAAGAGGGCCGCCTTCAGGCACTGGGAATCGTGGTGCAGAAAGAAGATGATGATCGGGCGGTCGCCACCGTGGATGAAGTCATCGCCGTGGCCCAGGACATCGGTACCAATCCGGGGCAGGTGGCATTGGCCTGGACACTTCATCGCGGGATCCTGCCGCTTGTGGGCCCGCGTACGGTCCGGCATCTGGCCGATAATCTGGGCGCCCTCGACGTGACCCTGTCGCCTGGGCAGATCGAACGCCTGGACCGCGCCAGTGCGATCCAGCTCGGCTTTCCGCACGACATGAACGCGAGCGCCTGGACACAGGACAATGTCGCCGGTGGCCAGAGCGCCCGGATCCTCCCCCCTTCCATCCCTCCCCCCTGACCGCATCGCCGGAGCCTGACATGACCCAAAACACGCAACGCCATCCTTTCCTTGATGATCTCAATGAGGACGTGACCCTTGTCTCCTCGGTACTGCGAGGGGAGCTGACGGGGCGCGATCAAGTCCTGAAGGTCGTCAAGGCAGCGGGAGGCCTTTATCGTAGCCAGACCCCCACCTTCCTCGGCCATGCCGATGATCGCATGTTCTTCCAGTATGAAGCCGATCTGGGTAATGGCCTAACCGCCAGCGGCATGGTGTCGATCATCCGCGATGACAATGGCGGCGTCTCCCGGCTTCACATTGCCTTCAGCCCGTTGGGCGCCGTTCTGAGCATCGCGGAAGGGCTCAAGGCGACTGTATCCGACGATCTGGACGCCGACCTGTTTCTTTAAACCTGCCCCCTCGGGCCATGCTTCTTTTCGGAGCATGGCCCAAGCGTTGTCTCAACTCTCGAAAGGCGCGCCCAGCAGCAAATCGCAGACATTGGGAATATCCAGGCCAGGAACCAGTCGGCGGCCGATATCCGCCAGCCCCGTGCCGATCGCCGTATGGGGTTTGGTCCTGGCAATCTCCGCCAGAGCGCTTGTGAAGGCTTCCTTGAAGCCCAGACGCGGATAAAGGCTGAGCGTATCATCGATCAGTTGAACCGGGATCTCCTCCATCCGCAGTCCCATGACATCGACATGGGCACCGAAATGCACCAAGGCCACCTCCGGCTCGCGCCGATCCGCAATATCGGCGGCGGAATGCAGCGCAATGGCATCCCAGACCAGCGCTGTCCTGTCCTCCGGATAGTCATGGGCGTGAAGGAAGCGCGCGGCGGCATCCGCGCCATCCACCTCAAAACGCTTGTCGGCGCCATGTTGATGAGACAGGCCCAGATCGTGAAGCAGCGAGGCGATATAAACCACCTCGCGGTCGAACCTCATCTCCCGCTTTCGGGCGAGGAATTCCGCGAACCAATAGGTACGGTGGACGTGATTGAGCAGGACCGGGGCATGGGCCTGTGCGGCGAGGGCAGCAGCCTTGCGGGCAAGGTCAGAATCCGGCGCGATGATACCACCAATCGTGACTGCAGATAAGCTCATGACGCGTTCCTCGGGCAATTGGATTTGCAAGATTCCGCCCAGATGGTTCGACCATGCTCTGGCAACAATGACAATCAGCCCTCGTTTTCAGACAGCCGATAGAGGGAGATCATGCTCCCTGATCACGCCCTCGCCCAAAGCGGCTGCGATAGTCTTGCGGCGATATGCCATGGGCCCGCACAAAGGCCCTCCGCAACCTTTCGTCATCGCCAAAGCCGGTGAGTCCAGCGATCCGCTGGACAGCTTCACCAGTGGCTTCCAGCAGACGCCGCGCCGCATCAACGCGCAGCTTTTCCACAGCGCGAGCCGGACTTTCACCAGTTTCCTCAAGATAAACACGGGCAAAATTGCGCGGGCTCATAACGGCAACCTTGGCCAGGGCTGGAACGGAGAGATCCTTGTCCAGATTGGCGCGGATCCAGTCATGAAGCCTATCGAAGCGTCCACGCACATCGCTGATCTGCCTGCGCAATTCGACGCTGAATTGGGATTGTCCTCCGGGACGCTTCAGGAACAGGACCAGCATCCGGGCCACATTCAAGGCCGTGCCATGCCCGAAATCCTCCTCGATCATGGCCAGAGCCATATCGATCCCCGCCGATACGCCGGCCGAAGTCCAGATGCGACCCGAGGTCACAAAGATCGCATCCGGCCGCACCGTCACGGCCGGATGATCACGCGCCAGTTGATCGCAGGCAGACCAATGCGTCGTCGCCTCATGCCCATCCAGCGCGCCAAGTTCAGCCAGAATGAGCGCCCCGGTACAAATGGATCCGAGCCGCCGGGGTCGCCCGAGGAACCTCGCTAGACCATCGCGCAGCTGCGCCCTGGCTTCTGCCGGAGCCGTCACCTCTCCACCGGCCACCAACAGCGTATCGGTTTCGCGCATCATGGCATCCTCGAGCCTCAGCGTCGGCAGCGCAATACCGACATCCGTATCTACCATCCCACCGCCGATGGAGGCCAAGAGCACCTGATAGGCAGCATGGCCATCCTCCGCCCGGACTTCCGCGAAAGCCTGCATCGGCCCCGTCACATCGAGCAACTTGGCACCTTCATAGGTCACGATCACGATCTTGCGCGCCGCCGCCTGGTCAGATGCATCCATTGCCATGCTTTGATTATGCTCCACTGGCATTATGGTGTTTTGCGATTACCCCTGATGACCCGTTGCCTGAGCCTTTCGGTGTCGCACAAAGCCATCTTCCGCAGGCGGTTGTGGCATTTGATACGATCCCGATAACGCATGGATCAATTTCATCAAGAGATAGGTTCAATCAGCCAAGGCCGCTGACATAGCGGCCGTTCAGGTGCATATTGCGGCTCCCTGACAGCGGCCCTTGGTTCATCTTGCCTCTACTCATATTTCGCTGGAGGCGAAAACTTCAAGGGCAACTATTCAATTTCGAGATGATCATGATTCCAATATTCAAGATGTTATGATATAAGTGAGCGGGGCGTGCGGCGTTATTACTTCGGGGGGCACTCGATGTCGGCATCGGCCGTTGCGGCGCCATCGGTAAGCACTGTTGCACTCTCATTGCGTCTCCTCACGGTCGCGACCGCGGCTGAAGCGCTCAAGCCGGACCATGGCCTTAGTCACATTGCCAGCACCGTGGGTGAGCTTTGGATTAGCCAGACGCCGCCGAATCCGCCGGGCTGGGTGACCTTCTTAGGTGGGGTGGCGCCGGACGTTGTCGGCATGCTGCGCACCCAATCCTGCTCAGCAGTGCTTTTCGTGGAGGTCGCCAAGCCCGCCAAGCATTTGTTCGCAATCTGCTTCGGACAGGGGCACCATTCCCTCGCCGACGGTGCGGTAGAGCGCGGGTTTGGGCTCAAGGTTACCCTGAGCCAGGTGGCGCGTGACCAGCTCCGGACGATCGACAGTGCGGCACTAGATTCGACGGTCATGCAACGCCGCACCCAAGCAAGCCGCAACGCTCACCTGGTCGCCTTTGAGATCGACACCAACCGTGAGCTGGTCCGTCTCGCCTCGGGCGTCCCCAAATCGGGTGACTTTGCGAAGGCTCTCTCGGGTCGCGACGCGCTCGCTACCCGCGCGCAGATTGCACCGGGCAGCATCATTGCGTACTGCGAGCGCGCCCTGGCGATCTACCAAACCAAGGCCTACCGCCGCGACTTTCCCTTCGTCGACCATGTTGAGCTGGTCACCGACCGGACCAGGTGCGCCGAGCTCGACGCCTTGGCTTATGCACAACTGGCAGCGTTGGTCGCGGGCGGAGCCTCGGACCTTCACCTTGCCATTCCCGATATCCTCTCCCCGGGCAAAGAAGTCGAGATCGGCTATTTCGGCGCAGGCTTTGCCAAGGGCCATAAGCGCGCCTTTGCGCAACTCGCCATTGAGGATTATGTCGCCGAGCTCCAGCGCGGCGACTTTGCCTCGATCACTGATATGGCTGAGATAAAAGGCTCACATGAGATCTGCGTGATGACAGACGGGCAGGCCGACCGCACCCGCCGGCGTAAGGTCTATTCGTGCATAGTCTATGAAGCACAGCACAAGGGTGAGGCCTACGTCCTGTTTGACGGGCAATGGTATCTGGTCGACCGCGGCTTCTATGGTGAAATCGACAGGTCGTACAAGGCGCTCCTCGCACGACCGTTCGAAATGCAGACCACCGCCGTGAATGAGCGTGATTTTATCGGGCAGCTCCAGAGCCGGCCCGATCTATTGTGCCTCGACCAGACCCGCACTAATCCATACACGAAATATTGGATTAAAAGATTGAATAAATTGTGATATTTTCAAAGACTGGTATTTTCCGCCACGTCATGTTAATGCTTCATTGCCGAGATGTATGTCAAACTGACACACCATTAATGAAGGGTGCTCTCGGCATGTCCCAATTGCCTATCGAAGAGTCTAGTCAGCCCGCTCAGCGCTCACCCCGGCAACATCGACTTTTACGCGCGCACATGGTGTCAGACGATGGAAAATCCCAAGAAATTACCATCCGGAACATATCGGCGAAGGGGATCGGCGGCGTTCTCAGCAAGAAAACAGAGAAAGTAGGAGACAAGGTAACTATTTTCCTGGCGCATGGTTCTAGTTTCACTGTGGTTCTTCGCTGGATTAAGGGGAAAGCCTTCGGGATGAAGCTTGATTTTGAGGTTAGTACGGCGACTCTTGACCATCTAGTTACAAGTAAAAGGACCAATCCAGCGCCCGAGGCTGGCAATGATTCTTGGGAAGTGAGCCGATTCTATCGTGCCTATGCATCACACATTCCCCGAGCCGACCCAAGCCGTCTGCGGCGCATCTAGACCACATGGCCGGCTGAGGCAGGAGAGTTAGCAGTACAGAGGTCGCATGTTGCCAACATGTGTTCTAGGTGCTTTCATCGCATATCGCCCCGCGATATTGGCGACTATCGCTCTGCAGACCATTATGCCTGGGAGGCTGACAAACATCGCTATCGGGCTTGGAGGGATACTGGCTACGCTGAACATGAGGAGCGTGCTACTCTTTGGGACGATTGGCATGGTTACTGAAAGATAGGGCTAGAACAGAACTGTCTCACCGCCGAACACATTGCCATTGCCGCTGAGGTCATGTCGGGTAGATCGCCCAGCATGCAGTGAGTGGCTCAGGTGCATTGCAAATATGATGCACCGAGCGGCGCAACCGATTGCCTTTCAATTTCAGCTCTTCTCAATTCACTCTAACGCTGTAATCAAAGGGGGGCAGGCTTCCTACTCCGGGTCTGTGCTATGCATCCGGGCGCTGCGACCTCTGTCCGGATGCATAGCTTCCGGTGACATCGGTTTTTCGACAGACCGCTGGTGATCCTGGGAGAGTTGGCTCAGTCTCGAAGGAGTTGCGGGGTTATTTCCGAGCCAACCTTATTCATTTAGAGCAGATCCTCTCGATGCGAAGGATGCACGATGAGCTCAAAGATGCTGATCATTCTTGAATTGGTGCTGCTTGCGACACTCGTGGCTCTGGTGACAGCGGTCAGCATCTGGCCTCCTATTTAGGGCGAGCAACCACTTGGCCAACCGCTATCAGGCTGACGCGTCGCTCAACATCGCAAACGGTAGGTCCTGCTGGCGCCGCGAAGCGCACGATGCCAAC
The DNA here is from genome assembly GCF_039595395.1 of Novosphingobium sp. NCBI lineage: Bacteria > Pseudomonadati > Pseudomonadota > Alphaproteobacteria > Sphingomonadales > Sphingomonadaceae > Novosphingobium > Novosphingobium sp. Next base: position 10,027 of record NZ_JBCNLP010000005.1, read on the forward strand.
CGACGCGCCCCCGCTTGGATCGGTGGCCTGGGCGGGGAATTAGCGTTTAGCCGTGCAAGCCTGCCGATGGGCTGAACAGCTATGCGCTGGAACAGACATGCAATTTCTTCGCTTGTCCGATACTTGCGTATTTTAACGTATCTCGAACCCGAAAAAACACACGAGTAACACTATGAAAATGGACATCCTCCCAAACAGCAAGGCGGCGGCAACTCTTTTTACGGAGAGCAAAAAGGGCGTAATTTTACCCATTTTCGATGATGCTTTCGAGAGTTGCGCCAAGGTTCTCAAGAAAATGCCGCCACCAGAGGATGGCAGTAAATTGTGGATCGAGTGCATGGGGCAGAAATTCGATGCTGCCTGGGTTGAAGCCCATTTCAGGCCAGACCTCGATATTGAAACAGAGTGATCGGCGGGCTTCAGGCCCCTTCGCCCGCTCCGGGGGGAATTGCTGTTCCACCTGCTCAGCAAACTCTCTGAGAAGACCTCTGTAATCATCACCACTAGCCTGGCCTGTAAGGTTGACGATCTAGCGGGACATCTTTGATGCTGCTGATTGGCAGCCAGAAGGATAGATCCCTTGACCAAGGAAGAACGCGAGGCTCAGCGCTTTCTCAGCTGGCTGATGGAGGAAATCGGGGTGACCGGCCTGCCGAAACCGGTCTGACACCCCGCGCTTCACACTTCAGGCAAACGGGGCAGACTTGGCGCCCGGCCCCTTGCCCCGCCGCCTACTGCGCAGGCGCTTCAAGCACCGGATATTTGATGCCCAGCTGCTCCAGATAGCTGCCGTATTTGCTGGAGTCGTAATAATACTTCTCCATCTCCGGGCGGTATTCCTTCATGGTCTTGGCGTTGAGCCAGATCGCAGGCTTGTCAGCCGGAGTGATGATCGGATCGTAGTGATCCGTCTTCTGCTGCACATCGTGGAAATAGGCCTTGGCATCGGCGACCAGCTTGGGCGTGGTCATGATGTCCAGCACGGTCAGCGCCAGTGCCTTGGCCCCCGCCTCGGCGCCCTTGTGAGCAATCGGCGTGGCTTCTGCCATGGCCGACAGCACATTATGGCCGATCATGTTGGGGATGTTGGCCGGATAGCGGATGGTGATGGTCGGCACCGTCCACATGATATCGCCAATGTCATCCGAGCCACCGCCGATTGAGCGCGGGCGGTTTTCCGGCGTGGACAGCTCACCAATCGTTTCAGGCAGCGGCTGGACCTTGCGGTGGTTGATGGTCTGCACCGCCTTGGTGAACGCCTGATCGTCGGCGCTCCATTTGGGCATGCCCACCGCCTTGATGTTGGCATAGGCGGCTTCGGCCAGCGGCTTGTTGCCGAAATCGGGCGCGGCATAGCCCAGGGTCTGCTTGGTGACGGTGGTGCCGGTGGCCTTGGCGGCGGCCTCGGCTATCTCATTGCCGGTGTTGTAGAGGTCGCGGATGGCGGCGAAGTTGCGCTCGCGGAAATAGTACCACACGCTGGCCTTGTCGGGCACCACATTGGGCTGGCCCCCGCCATTGGTGATCACATAATGCGAGCGCTGGGTGACGGGCAGATGCTCGCGCCGGAAGTTCCAGGCCGAGTCCATGATCTCCACGCCATCGAGCGCGGAATGGCCATCCCACGGGTCACCGGCGGCATGGGCGGTCTTGCCGTGGAAGGTGTATTCCACCGAGACCATGCCGTTCATTCCCAGATCGCCATAGGCCGTGCCGAAATCGGAGCTGACATGGTTGAAGATGCAGACATCCACATCCTTGAACAGCCCTTCGCGCACGTAATAGGCCTTGGTGGCCAGCAGTTCCTCGGCCACGCCCGGCCAGATCATCAGGCGGCCGGGGATATGGTTCTTTTCCATCACAGTCTTGGCAGAGATCGCGGCGGCCACCACCAGCGGCATGCCGGTGTTATGTCCCTCGCCATGGCCGGGCGCGCCCTCCACCAGCGGCTTGATGTAGGGCAGGCCCGGCGTCTGCGAGGTGCCCAGCAGATTGTCGATGTCGCTGCCCAGCGCCACCACCGGGCCGCCCTCGCCCCAGGTGGCGGTGAAGGCGGTGGGGATGCCGGCCACGCCGCGCGTCACCTTGAAGCCGTTCTTCTCCAGGATATCGGCCAGATAGGCCGAGGTGCGGGTCTCCTGAAAGCCCGGCTCGGCAAAGCTGAAGACGGTGTCGACCATCACCTGGATGTTCTTGCGCTGCGCCTCGACCCCGGCAATCGCCTCGGCCTTTTCCTTGGCCGTGGCGGCGGCCTGAGCGGACATGGCCTGACCGGCGATGGCCAGCGAAAGCGCCAGAGCGGAAGCCTTGAATGTAATCATGCTCTTCATCGTTCTATCGTCCTTGCGGGGGATCAGAATTGCAGGCGCGCGGCCAGGCGGAAGGTGCGGCCGTTCACATCATAAAGGCTGCGGTTGGTCTGGGCATAGGCGGGCACGTTGTTGCCGCTGGGGCCGTTGCCCACCAGCACCGGCGCGGTGTTGGCCAGATTGTTGACCACCAACGTCACCGATCCCTCATGCCCGGCGGGCCTGATCTTCACGCTGACCGAGGCATCCAGATAGACCGCGCCGGGGATCTGGTTGTTGTTGATGGTGACATAGCGGTTGCGGTCATTGGCGCTGGCATAGGTCGGGCAGGCGGTGGTGCACTGCACATAGTCATTGCCATAGACACCGTCCGAGAAGCCGCGCACCACCAGATTGAAGGTGGTCTTGCCCAGATCGTAGAAGGTGCTGATGCGATAGACCCATTTGGGCTCATTGTAGGTGCCCGAGAGCGTGCCGCCATTGACCCCAGCGTAATCGACCGGGAAAATGCCATTGTCGACGACATTCTCGATATAATGGGTGGCCTGCGCCTTCATCGAGAAGACACCGGGCAGGATGGTTGAAATGTTGGAGAGCGGCAGGCGGTAGCCCGCCTCGATATCGAAGCCGCGTTCATGCTGGCTGGCGAAGTTGTAGGGCTGGATGACAATGCTGGAGAGCGTGCCGCCCGAATAGACGATGTTGTTGCAATAGGCCGTCAGCCCCGCATAACAGAAGTCCACCGTATTCTGCGAGGTGATCGAGCCGATGGCGTCCTTGATGCGGATGTCATAATAGTCGAAGCTGAGCGACAGGCCCGGGGCAAAGCTGGGCGTCAGCACCGCACCCGCCGTCCAGGTGTTGGCCTTTTCGGGCTTCAGATTGGGATTGCCGATGGTGTTTTCGACATAGGTCGGCGTGCTCACCCCCAGCGGCGAATTGCTGGGCAGGTTGACGGTGTTGGTGCGCGCCGTGCCCGCCGCGAACAGCTCCTGCAAATTGGGCGCGCGAATGTCATGACTGTAGGTGGCGCGGAACTTCACATCATGCGTGGGCGCCCAGGTGCCGCCGACCTTATAGGTGGTGACATAGCCCGAGGTCGAATAATCGGTGCCGCGCACCGCCGCATCGATGTTCAGCCCCTTGAACAGCGGAACGCTGAGTTCGGCGAAACCTTCCTTCACATAGTAATGGCCGACATTGGGCAGATAGTTGCCATAGAGCCAGACATTGCTGGTGGTGCCGGTGGTGGCATTGACCTGGGGCTGAAACTCTTGCGAGACATAGCCATTGATCCCCTCACGCCGCCATTCGCCGCCGAAGGCCAGGCTGACCGTGCCGCCCGGCAGCTTGAAGAGATCACCGTTGAAGCTGACCGAGCCGACATCCTCCTGCACTGTCTCGTTGCGATAGGGTTGGTTACCATAGATATAGGCCAGCGCCGCAGCGGACGGCCCCGTGGTGCCCAGGCGATCGATGGGCACGCAGCCATTGCCGGGATTGGTGATGGTGGAACGGCAGACGATCTGGCCGTTGTAATTTACCGCATCCTGGGCCAGCGCCATGCGCGTGGTGTTCCAGGTGTTGATCAGGCCCTCATGCGCCTTGGTCATGCCGTGCTGGAAATAGGCATCCCATGACCAGCTGCCGCTGCCCACGGTGAACCTGCCGCTGCCGCCCACCACAAGGCGCCCCACATCGCGGCTGTTGTGGCTGCCGGGCACCGGGAAGCCCGCATTGGAGGTGCCGATGCTCAGCGAATTGACCCCGGCGGCGGTCATGGCGCTGACCACGGCGGGATAATTGTTGACCAGATAGGCATTGTCCTTCTGGATCGTCACGCCGGTCGAAGGGGTCTGCTGGTAATAGCTCTCGCCGATGTAGCGGTTCCACGAGGCCTGCACATAGAGCGAGGTGTCGGGCGTGACATCATAGGCCGTGCGCAGGAAGGTCGAGAGGCGGCTTTCATCCGGGATCAGCGAGTTGGTGCCGACATGGCCCGCCAGCGTGTTCTGATAGTCCCCGCCGATCATATAGGGCGTGGAAACCGAATTATACGTGCCGTAGTTCAGCTTGCCGGTCTGGCCATTGCCCAGGAAATAGGTGCCCAGCAGCGGCCCGGAATTGACCAGACCACCCGCCGTATAGGTGCCCGGGCCATAGCCCGATCCCACCAGACGCAGCGGCTGGCCATTGGTGGTGGTGTAGGCCGGATTGGCGATCTGGAAATAGCCGGAGTTGTTCCACGACCGGTCGATGGTCGCCACGCCTTCCTGCTTGAAGAATTCGGCGCTGGCCAGAACATGCAGCCGGTCATCGAGCAGAGAGAAACCACCCGAGCCGCCGATCTTGTAGTTGGCACCATCGCCATAGGTGGTGATTCCGCTGTCTGCGGCGATGCGGAAACCCTTGAACTTCTTGTTGAGGATGAAGTTCACCACGCCACCCACAGCGTCAGAACCATAGGCCGCCGAGGCGCCGCCCGTAACGACTTCGACGCGCTCGACCAGATCTTGCGGGAAGGTGTTGATGTCAACGATGCCGCCCACCGAGGAGGCAACCGAACGCTGCCCGTCCAGCAGCACCAGCGTGCGCGAGGCGCCGAGACCACGCAAATTGACGCTGTTGATCCCAGCGATGCCGTTCGACAGGCTGCCGGAAGAATTGCCCGAGGTGGACCCCGTGGTCACCGCCGGCAACTGGTTGACGAAGTTGGAAAGATTGGCCGGGGCCTGCGCCTTGATGTCCGCCGAGGAGAGCACCGCCACCGGCGTCGGCGCGGAGAAGCCATCCTTCACGATGCGCGTGCCGGTGACGATGATATCGGTCTTGGTGTCATCCGCCGCCGGGGCCGGAGCCGGAGCCACATCGGGCACGGGCGCGGACAGCGCGGTGTCGGTCGCGGTGGGCGCGGTCAGGCGGCTGGTTTCGCTTGCCGCGATGCGCCCGGCGGACAGCAGGCCATCGGCACGGATCGGTTCGGGCCTTGCCGCCTCGATCGAATAGCTGTCGACGGCAGCATCACGGGCGTGAGCCGCGCTCGCGCCGCCGATCACCAGCGCCAGAGCCGCGCTATGGCCCAGCCAATGGCGGCGCGCCCGCATCCGGCGCATCCGCCCCGCACCCGGCATCATATCAGCGAAATTCACGGCATCATTGGCCGTATTTATTCCCAAATTTGCCATGCAATCCCCCTATCGACAATCACGTCAGGCCAAGGGCGATCCTCTCCCGCAAATTTTGAACGCAGATCTCCATCTCCCCGCTCGCAATGGGGAGGTTTTATTTTAATATCCAGACATTAATTCACCGAAAAAAGCCGAACATGGCATCGGATTGCGACCCGAAGCGCACGAACATTTTCTTTCTTATTCCCTCAAATTGATGACACAAATGTAACGCAAAGCGCGTGCAGCATCCAATTAAAGTTCCCCATAGTTGGGAGGGGCTGTGGTGGATTTCACCAAGAAGGCTTCCATTCTTCACGCATTCGATCACGTCCGCAGCGAAGCTGTTGCGGTTCCACGCAAGCCCACCGGGGTGATTCGTTGCATTGCGTAAAGGCGCAAGGCCGCCGTACCCGGCGATGGTCTGAAGCGGCTGAAAAAGAGAGAGGGGCCCATCCCTGCAGGGCACCGCGCATGGGCGCCGGGAAAGCCATCACAGGATCGGTACAGGATATGTCCATCACCAACACCCCTGTTGATGGAAGCCATCCCGCAGCAAGCCCCACTGCGAGATGGCCAGAGGACATCACCTTAACCTTTGGCTCAATACGCAATTTGTGCAGAGAGCAGGCAGCCTATCGACGATGCGCCCACCGAGGGACGACAGGAGGTGCACGATGACCTTTGATGAGATCGGCCCTCAGCATCTCGAGCGCAAAGCGATCCTGCATGCCCGGCAATCGTCCGCCCACCAAGTCCTTCACAACCGGGAGAGCAGCGCCCTGCAATACGCGATGCGGGATCGCCTGGGCATTCTGGGATGGTCTCGTGTCGAGACCATAGATGAAGACCTTGGCCGCTCAGTTGCAGGAGGTGTGACACGCGTCGGCTTCGACCGCAGGGCAACGATCGTCTGCTGCTCCGCCTGAAGGGCTGCCTCAATGAGTATGAGCTCGATCTTCTGCGCCAGCGTTCGCTCGCGGCCCGTTACGAGAAGGCCCGGCGCGGCGAATTGGTTGTTGCGTCTCATGTCGGCTTTATAAATGCTGGCGACCGGATCGAGAAGGATCCCGATCGCCGAATTCAGGAAGCCATCGCTCTGGTTTTTGACAAGGTGACGAAACGGGCCTTTTTCAGGCCGCGACGCTTGGCGATCTTCATGGCCCATGTCTTCAAGGCAAAGGTTTCCGGGCTGCGAGTGAGGATCGAGCTGGCGGCTTCGTAAAGTAGCTTGCGTACGGCCCCGTCGCCTTGCTTGATAATGCGCCCTGTCCAGTCGAGCTCGCCTGATTGATGGCGTTTGGGCACCAGGCCCCAGTAGGCGCCGGGATTGCGTGATTGCCGAAAGCGGCCAGCCTCATCCACTGCGACTGCGAAGGCTGCGGATGCCCGCCTCGGCCACGCCGATGATGATCGATTGGCCCCAGCCGCGGTGGCAGCATTCGGGTGCGGTCCGCATCACCTCGGTGTTGCCGGTCGCATCGAAACTGTAATCGGCACCGCCGTCGGTCAGCTCGACCACCTTGGCAACGACCTGCTCGCGCGTCTCACCTTTGAGTTGAGGAAATGGGTCATGCCAAGCTTGCGAGCCTAAGCCTCGCGGTCAGGGTTGATACCGATGCCGATGATCTGTCCCGCGCCGGCGAGCCGAGCTCCCTGAATGAGGTTGAGGCCGATGCCGCCTAGCGCCTCCTTCTGACAGATGAATGTTCCAATCAGCGCCAATACAGGAAGCCCCCCTTATGCACCGTCCATCGGCGGTAATCTCCGTCATGGAAAGGCGTATCATGAACAAGATTGGCATCACGATCACGGCCGCGCTTGTCGCAAGCCTGACCTTCGGAGCTACGGCAGCAAATGCCCAGTCGTGGGGCTATGATCAGTGGCAGGCGAGCCGAGCTTACAATGGTGCCCAGGTGCGCGCCGATCAGGCCCGCCGCGATCAATACGCAGCCCGCGTGGCAGCCTCCTACGGCGACTACCCTGCCGCGGACCATTATGCCCGTGAGGCTGACAAGCATCGTTATCAGGCGTGGAAGGATGCCCGCTATGCTCAACATGAGGAACATGCTGCTCGTTGGGACTATTGGCATGGCTACTGACAGATAGGGCTGACATAGAACTGTGGTGCCGCCTGACCACATTGCCATAGCGAATGAGCTCATGCTGGGTAGATCGCCCAGCATGTCGTGAATGGCTCAGGTGCGTAGAGAATGTGAACCGCTGACAAATCCGGCCTTGCCGGGGTTCATCGTGGCTCGCGCCTAACGCTACACCACGAAATGGGACACGATCAAAGCGGATGGCGACACCCAATGAAAAGCTGCGCATCGAGATCTCAGAAACAGATCACGCAGGGCAGGAAGATCGCGAGCCTCAGCGGGTCTAATAATCATAGGAAAATCTACCTCTGGAGGTCAGCTCAATTTCGGGTATCTTACCTTTAGGCGGTACAAGTGGCCTCGCCTCTGCTCAACCATGCGAACGCGCTCTGTGCGAAGGCGGACAAGCGCTTAGGCGGCATCAATATGATCGGTGTGCTTCGCATGCTTGAGGAGGTCACGCGCAACCGACGGACAGGATGATCAACTGGCGCGCAACAGGGCCGCCCCGGCGGCAATGAGCATGGCCGCGATGGTGCGACGGAGGCCGACCGGCTCCCTGAGGAAAACAATCGATATCAGAACACCGAACAGGATCGCTGTTTCACGCAACGCCGCTACGATGGCGACGGGGACCAGCGTCATGACCCACAGCGCGAGCCCATAGGATGCGGTGGTGCTTGCCCCTCCGACAATGCCCAAGCGCCAGTGCCGCCCCAAGTAGGCGCGGAACACCTGGCCGCGCCGCATGATAGCCCAGCTTGTCAGCGGAATGCCGGTCAGCAGGAAGATCCACAAGGTGTAGGCCGCTGCGGATCCTGATTGCCGCACACCAGCGCCATCGACCATCGTGTAGCCGGCAATGACAACCGCATTGAGCAGTGCGAGGCCCGCCCCCTTGTCCAGCGAGCGGAGCGGGTTTCCTGCCACGCCAAGGATACCGGCACAGACGACAGCGACACCGCACCAGGCTTGCCAGCGCAATGGTTCGTCCAGGATGGTGGTGCTCGCGATCGCGACCAGCAACGGCGCGGCACCCCGCATCAGCGGATAGGTGCGGCTCATCTCCGCGACCCGATATGTCCACGCGACCAGCCCATAATAGCTGATGGACAGGATTGCCGATCCGGCCAGGAAGGGCCAGCTTAGGCGCGCGGGCGCCGGCAGGAACGGCAGGCCGACCATGGCGATTGCTGCCGCAGCCCCTGTAACCAGGGCGGTCATCAAGCCCCTGTCCTCGCCGCCCCGGATGATCGCGTTCCAGGTCGCGTGCAGCGCCGCTGCGACCAGAATGACAGGGAAGACCGCGGCAATCACGAGGAGTCAGCGAAGATCGAGGTGGAGAAAACGACTAAAGCCGCCCTCCGTGTAGTGTGAGAAAGCCGGCCCCTCCTCAAACCCCCGACTACGATAGAGCGCAACCGCCGGGTCGAACGACGGCAGGCTTCCTGTTTCGAGGCTTAGCCGCCGAACGCCGCGAGCCTTGGCCACGGCAATGATCGTGTCGAGGATGGCCCGGGCCGCTCCCCGGCGGAGAAAGTCCGGGTGGGTGCGCATCGACTTCACCTCGGCCGTACCATCAGGCATCATTTTGAGGGCGCCGACGGCGGCGACACGGTGGCCGGACCAAGCCGTCCAAACCGAGACTTCGGGCATTGTAAGCCCGGTCAGATCGAGCGCGTGAACATTGTCCGGCGGGGAATCCGCCCGCATACCTGCCAGATGCAGCGCAAGCAGGGCGCGGGTCTCCTCACCGCTCAGATCATCTTCACGCACCTCAAAAGCCGGGCCTCCATCAGCTTTGAACGGGGAAAGGGATCGCTGCCAATCGTACGCATGCTCCACCGTCGCCACGATCACCTGATACCGATCATACCATACCGCCCGCCCCTGCTCGCGGATGAGCGAATGATCGGGATCGTCCTGCCACGCGTGCGCATCGGCATGGTTGCGCCACCAGCTGACGGTGATTCCGACGCCAGCAGCATCACGCGACGAAACGATCCCCAGATATCCGTCACGCGCTGCCGCGGCGGTTGCCATGGCCTCGGCCGCAGCAGCATAACCCTCGGCATCTGCCTGTGTGCGACCCGAGACGAAGATCACGGCGACCGCGCCGGGAGGAGGTGGACGATCCCTCATGCGGTGGGCGCCACCTGCTGTGCGGCCATACGGAAGTCCGGGTTCCAGCCGAGTGCCGAGATCGCCTTGTCGATGCGGACCTCGCCGCCCGGATTGGCGACGTTGTAGATGCCGGGCGCCCCGTGATCGATCGCGAGAACGGCGGCGTAGGCTGCGGCATCGACATGCAGCGGCGACGCGCCATCCGGCGCCTCGCTCCAGGTTCCGGGGCCGAAGAGCTGGCCGTAGCGCAGCACCACGCCTTCGATCCCCGGCGTCTCGAGCACGGCGCGCTCAAGCGGGACGATCCCTTCCCGAATCGTCGTGCCCCGCGCGCCGTCCGCATCGACTTCCAGCGGGTCCTCCTCTGCATAGGGCGGCGTGCCCGGCGCATAGGCCCAGGCAATGCTCTGCGCGATGATCCGCCGGGCGCCGGTTGCCACCGATGCCCTTACCAGGTTGGGCGTTCCTTCGCGGCGCAGCCGAGCATTGGCACGCCGGGCCGCTTCCGGATCCGTAGCCATGTCGCCGGAAAGATCGGTAAGCTGGTGGATGACGACCGTCGGCGCAGCATCTGCCACCGCGCGCGCCAGGGCCTCGGCATCGAACACATCGACGATCACCGGCCGAGCGCCCGCCGCCTCGAGATGAGCCGCACGCTCTGCCGAGCGCGTCGTACCGAAAACCGTGTGCCCTTGCTGCAGCAGCAATGGAACCAATCGCTGCCCGATAACGCCGGCGGCACCCGCCAGGAAGATAGTGTGAGGCATCGCGCCCTCCTTGATGATCTGCGCATCAGGTGCAGCGCAATGCTGCGCCTGGGAAGCACCAAGACCGCCAGCTTTGACTGTACCATCGTCGTGGTACCGACCTCCCTCAAGGCAATGGTACAGTCGAAATCGGATTTCTTGCGGCTGGCCGTCACGCGCCAAACCGCTACTCCTGCAATCTGCCATCGTCGCAAGGGAAAACGCCCATGACAGAAACAGTCACCACCATGCTCGGCGGATGTCATTGCGGATCGGTGCGGTTCGAAGCCACGTTGAGCGATGGCTTGAACACGATCCGTCGCTGCACCTGCTCCTATTGCCGGATGCGCGGCGCGATCGCCGTCTCGGCTGAACTGGGTGGCATCCGCCTGCTCCAGGGCGAAGAGATGCTCACCAGCTACCGCTTCAACACGCAAACAGCACAGCATTTCTTCTGCTCGCGCTGCGGGATCTACACCCACCATCAGCGCCGATCCAACCCGAACCAGTATGGCGTCAACGTTGCCTGTCTCGATGGGGTAAGCCCCTTTGACTTCGAAGAAGTGCCAGTCTTCGACGGCGTCCGCCACTCCCGCGACAATGACGGAGTTACCCTGCGCGCCGGGACACTGCGATACATCCCGAACGATCAGAGCGATCCGGCGTAAGCCGGTCCTACGATAAGATGATGTATATCCAAACATGATCACCCCATCATCCGTTCGCAGACCTGTGCCGGCCACGATTGCCGCCGTGATCCGGGATGGATCCGTCCTGCTGGTCCGTCGCGCCAATCCGCCGGACGTCGGCTTGTGGGGCTTTCCCGGCGGCAAAATCGACTATGGCGAGACGATCGCGCAAGCCGCCGTTCGCGAGCTGCTTGAGGAGACCGGCATCCAGGCCGAGGCAGGCCCGGTGTTCAACTGCGTCGATGTCCTCGATCGGGCCGAGGATGGGACGATCCGTCACCATTATATCCTCATCGCTGTGTGATCAACTATTCGGAGTGCACCTTCGTCTTCCCCGCTTCCACACCGGGCTGCGATTTCCAAGTGCGCTTCTTCGCGATGAACAGCGGCGCCGAAATTCCCATCGCCGGCCATCCCACCGTCGGCACCGTGTTTTCGCTGGCAGAGCGAAAGCTGATTGCGCCGGGTCGCCACTCGATCATGCTGCAACTGGGCGTCGGACCGACGCAGATCGATCTGGAATGGCATGAGGGTCGTCTTGCCTTTGCCTGGATGCAGCAGCAGCCGCCCAAGCTCGATGGCACCATTGGCGACCGCACCGCAGCCGCTGCGGCCATGGGGCTCAAAGCGGAAGATCTGGCCGATCTCCCGATCCAGCAGGTTTCCTGTGGCGCGCCCTTCCTCATGTTCCCGGTCAAAACTCGCGCGGCGGTGGACCGCGCGCAGCTCGATCGCGGTGCCATGGGGACTTTGCTCGACAAGGCTGGCTTGATCCGGCGCGGCGTGCTGATTTTCTCGCTGGAGGCGGCCAGTGATGATGCCACTGCTTACAGCCGCATGCTCGGCTTCGGCGTGACCGAAGACGCGGCGACCGGCAATGCCACCGGCCCGTTGGGAGCCTATCTCGTGACCCATGGTTTGGTGCCGCTCGCCCAGGCAGGTCGTCTGGTAATCCGTCAGGGCGTCAAAATGCACCGGCCAAGCAAGCTCTATATTTCTGCAACCGAGCTAGGTGGCGGACTGTCGGTCAAAATTGGAGGGCGCGCCGTCAAGGCGGCGGATAGGCGGATGCTTGTTTGACCGGTTTTGGACCGACTCCTTGGTGAACTTTATTCGCAGAGCAGCGCAATGCAGTCAGGCTATCATCAGCCAGATTAAGATCACCATGAACATATCCGCCTAACAGTTCCAAAAGGCTATTCGAGCGGCTTGTTGAGCGCGCTGATGTCGGCAGGCGACCAGCTTACGCCGTTCCGATGCATCTTATGTAACGTCGGTTTATACAAACATCTGCCATCAGGCGCGCTCATATACATTCCGTAGTGTCTGATATCTTTTTGTTCAAAAGATTATCTATTTCTCAACGGAGAAACGGCGCGCTGGCCAAGCCGTCAAAGACGAATTGTGCTGCAAGCCCTGCCAACAGCACGCCGGAAATCCGGCTGACGACGTCCGCGCCGGTTGCTCCCAGAACCGCGATCAAACGCTCGGCCACGCGCATGGCCCCAAAGGTTAGCAGCATACAGGCCAGAATCATGGCCAAAACGCTCAGGCCTTCGATCCATCCCGCCGTCCGGCCCATGACCAACACCGCGGCAGACAAACTCCCGGGTCCGGCGATAAGAGGAAACGCAAGTGGGAAGACGGCAATGTCACCCGGGCGTTCCGCATCCTCCCGTTCCTTGGAGTTGAGTGAGGAGAGACCGGGACTGGAGAAGGTGAGCGTCAGCGCCTGAAGAAACAGCAAGATGCCGCCAGCGAAGCGAAACGCAGACAAAGAGACATGCAGAAGCGAGAGCACAAAGGCTCCACCGGTCGCAAACAGCAACAGGACAAGCCCGGCGATCAGAACCGAGCGCCGGGCGAGGCTGCCACGCTGCTCGTGATGGACGCCGGCGGTAAGACTTGCAAAGACGACGGCGGTCTCGACCGGGCCGATCGTCACAAGCAGCGTCACGAAGGCGGACAGGATGTTGGGTGGGACGTGCATGAGTGCTTGTCGAAAGATATAGAGGCAGGGGTGCAGCCGGGCACGGAGCCCGGCTGCACGGGATTACGGCAAGTAAGCGTCGCTTGGCCTGATCAGATTGTGACCGCGGGTTTGTTGGATGCTGCCTTCTGATCGGGATTCGGCGCGGTCAAGCCATGCGGCGTGGCCGTCGGTGCCACCGTGCCCTCTGGCGCGCAATCGCCTGAGCTTGTCGAGACCAGTTTGGGCTGGGTCGCGCCACCCTGCGATGTGAGCTGCCACGAGCGACTGCAGGTGTGTCTACCATCCGAGGTGGAGACGAAGCTGTAGCTCACGGTTCCGGCCGGCATTTTTCCGAGCGCTGTCAGATCCACTTTGGCACCTTGAGTTAAACTTGCCAGTTGCAGCGCATCAACCTGACGCATCATCGCGGCGGCCTGCTGATCCATCTGTGCGAAGGCCCAATCCATGCCAAATGGTGTGAAAGCGACCGGATCGAACAGCGCTGGCGGGATCAAGCGCTTTGGCGGATCGATTTTCACCTGGGGCGCCACATCGCCCTGATATTCGATATGGGCGAGCGAGCCATCGGGGAGATTGACGGTCATGACCTTGCTGGCACCAGAGGCAGCCAGCGCGGTTCCCGCAACTGCAAGCATTGCGACGCCTAAAAGAGAGGCTGTACGAAACAACTTGTGCATCAGTCGTCCTTCCATGATTGGGGTGTTGAAGGGGCTAGCCCGTTCGCCTCAAAGGGCGCGGCCGAGGCGCCAGCAAAGTTCGGGCTTCGGATTCGAGGCAAGACCCGAGTGCAACGTCACGCGAGCGCGTCGGAGACGACGGTGGGCTTTGGACACATCCATGAACGAGGCAGGAGAGACCCTGCCGATGGCAATAATCGACAGCCGCCTGCTGATCGGAGAAGTGCAGTTCGATCTGCTCGAGCGGATCGCCGCCGCCCGTCCAGCCCATCAGCGGCTCGGCAACAGGGGCCCAGCGCGGCAGGAACCGTACACGCCATTGCCCTGCCCTGGCCTTTCCTCCCTGGCTTACCGCACCAGGCAAGGGTTCGATCAGTGCCTGCGCGTCGCGGGGAAGCGCACTTGCCGAACACGGCAGCGCCTGATTGTCATTGGCGATGGGCCCGGGACCAAAGTCCCGGACCATTTCATCACGCCGCCTTCCCATGGATCGGGATCCGACGAACATTCTCGTTCGTCGCCTCCGTCACGGGCAAGATGACGGTCAGCACGCCGTTCTCGAACGTCGCACTGACGTTATCGCCGACGATACCGCCGGGAAGGCCGATCCGGCGTTCGAAGCGGCCATAACTCCGCTCGGAATAGCCGCGATCCTTGTCCTCGACTTCGGCGCGCTTCTCACCGCTCAAGGTGAGCGCACCATCCTTGATGCCGATCTCGATGTCGTTCTCGTCGAGCCCAGGCAGTTCGGCGGTGATGCGCAGTTCCTTGTCGGTCTCGGCGAGTTCAACGCGCGGCCATGAGGAGCCGCGGTCGCCTCCGTCGAAGGCCGGCACGCCAAAACCGCGAAAGACATCGTCGAACAGGCGGTTTACCTCACGGTGGAAGTACAGCAGTGACAGCATCTGCGCATCCTGCTGCTGTTCAGCGCGCACTGGAACCGGCAGCCGGTTGTCCTGCCGGCTCCAGGGAATGAGATCACGAATAGCCATGATGGTCATCTCCTTTCTGGCTGGATGTAAGGCTGAACCTGCCGACGCCGCCGCCGGAAGGGCCGGCAGTGCGTCGGCAGGTCGGGGAGCAGGTCAGGCGGCCTGGCTGACCTGCTCCTTAACCTCGCTGAGACGCGGGGTCGCCAGCTCACCGCCACCGATCTCGATCCGGCGCGGCTTCATGGCTTCGGGTACGACCCGCTTGAGATCGATCGAGAGAAGGCCGTTCTCGAAGGCGGCGTTTCCAACCTCAACGAAGTCCGCCAGCTGGAATCGGCGCTCGAAGGCCCGCAGCGCGATACCGCGATGCAGATACTTGCCCTCACCATCGTCGCTCGCCCGCTTGCCGGTAACGGTGAGCAGGTTCTGCTGGGCGACCACCTCGATGTCTTCGGGCCGGAAGCCCGCGACAGCGAGCGTGATGCGGTAGCTGTCCTCACCGAGCTTGAGGATATCGAAGGGCGGAAACCCTTCTTCCTCGCGGGCGCTTGTTTCAAGCATGTTGAACAGGCGGTCGAAACCGACCGTGGTTCGCCGATAGGGCGTAAAGTCAAACGTGGTTCTCATCGTTCCAAATCCTCTGTTGAGCGATCTGGGCATGAGCTGCGCCGGTAACGCAAAGAGCCGGCGCCCTCCATGTCCCACCGGGCCCGACAGTGGCACCCGGCGCCCGCAATCTAATTTTGTCAAAATCGGCTTCAAGATGCCTGAGAAAAATTTTTCAAGACCAAGGCTCTTCGGCTGCCACGCTCAATCGCCGCGTGGGGAATCGCCTGTCATGGCAGCGGCAGAATGGGGTGCGCGGCGCGCCATTCGGTGGGGCGAACGAGCTTGTCATGCGCGATACGCACCGAATGGAGGGGGGCTTCGATCTCGCGCCGCCAGTGGTCGAGAAATCCGAACAGCACCGGGAAATCGGGCGCGAGATCATAGTCCTGCCAGACGAACAGCTGCAGAAGCGAAGGGGCGTCAAGACGGAAGAAATGGATTTCCGCCGTGGTCAGCCCGTAGCCCTTCAGCTGCGCCAGAAAGCCTCTGTCGGTCATTGCAGGGAGCGGTTCGCGTCCTGGCCTTGGTCGAGTTCTCGCATGGCGGCGAGAATATCATCGATCGGGAATGCCCGTTTCGCGCCAGGCGGTTTGCGCAGGGCCGGCTTGTTGCGCACGGCGGACCGATCAGATGCCCAGGAAGCAAGGATGGCACGCTTCACTTCGGGCTCCAGGCTCGGGTGATGCGCGACATCGAAGGGGTGAAGAAAACGTGAGAATGGCTGCGACATGGCCGTCTCTCCTTTCCATGTGTCGCTCTTTCGATGCGTCGGTCGATGCCGACGGCCCGGTATTTTGGTGCGTCATCGAGTCGCGTCAAGATGCGAAATCGGCGAGGGGGGCGTGCCCGAAGACGGTGATCTGGCACTCAGCGAATGTGACTGCCAAAATTTTTTCGGCCCCCTCTTGAACCCGAAAAAGGCTTTTCATAATTTACGCCCACCTGTCGCGCAGATGAACGACAGGGTCATCACATCTTGTTTTGCATCTGGAGGTTTTGCCATGCATTTCCGCCCCTTGCACGACCGTGTGGTCGTTCGCCGCATCGAAGCCGAGGAGAAAACCTCGGGCGGAATCATCATTCCCGATACAGCCAAGGAAAAGCCGCAGGAAGGCGAAGTCGTTGCTGTTGGCCCAGGCACGCGCGACGAGGCCGGTCGGCTCGTCGAGCTGTCGGTCAAGGCCGGGGACCGCGTCCTCTTCGGCAAGTGGTCGGGGACCGAGGTCAAGATCGGTGGCGAGGATCTGCTCATCATGAAGGAGAGCGACATCCTCGGCGTCGTCGAGACCCAGGCTGAGCTGAAACAGGCCGCCTGAGAGCGCTTGTCATCCTCTAACATTCAGGAAGGAAAAATAGGAAAGGAGTTTGGCCATGGCTGCCAAGGAAGTGAAGTTTGCGTCCGACGCGCGTGATCGCATGCTGCGCGGCGTCGATACGCTGGCCAACGCAGTGAAGGTGACGCTGGGCCCCAAGGGGCGCAATGTCGTTATCGAAAAGTCGTTCGGCGCGCCGCGCATCACCAAAGATGGCGTGAGCGTCGCCAAGGAAATCGAACTGAAGGACAAGTTCGAGAACATGGGCGCGCAGATGCTGCGCGAGGTTGCCAACAAACAGAACGACAAAGCCGGGGACGGCACGACCACCGCGACGGTTCTGGCTCAGGCGATCGTGCGCGAGGGTTCGAAGGCGGTTGCCGCAGGCATGAACCCGATGGACGTCAAGCGCGGTATCGACCTTGCGTGACGACCGTCGTCAAGGATCTTGAGGCACATTCCAAGCAGGTCAGCGCCAACAGCGAGATCGCGCAGGTCGCGACCATCTCCGCCAATGGCGACGAGGAAGTCGGTCGCATTCTTGCCGAGGCGATGGAAAAGGTGGGCAACGAGGGCGTCATCACCGTCGAGGAGGCCAAGAGCCTGGCAACCGAACTCGAGACGGTTGAGGGCATGCAGTTCGACCGTGGCTATCTCTCGCCCTACTTCGTGACCGACACCGAGAAGCTGAAGGTCGAGCTCGACGATCCCTATATCCTCATTCACGAGAAAAAGCTCTCGAACCTGCAGCCGATGGTGCCGCTGCTGGAGAAGGTGGTGCAGTCGGGACGGCCCCTGCTCATCATCGCCGAGGACGTCGAGGGCGAGGCGCTCGCGACGCTTGTGGTCAACAGGCTGCGGGGCGGCCTCAAGGTTGCGGCGGTCAAGGCTCCCGGATTTGGTGACCGCCGCAAGGCCATGCTCGAAGACATCGCCATTCTCACTGGCGGCAATGTCGTCAGTGAGGAGCTTGGCACCAAACTGGAGAGCGTCACCATTGATATGCTTGGCCGTGCCAAGCGGATCATCATCGACAAGGACAATACGACCGTCGTCGATGGCGCCGGAGTCGGCTCCGACATCGAGGCCCGCGTCGCCCAGATCCGGGCGCAGATTGAAGCCACGACCAGCGACTACGACCGCGAGAAGCTCCAGGAACGCGTCGCCAAGCTTGCGGGCGGCGTCGCGGTGATCCGCGTCGGCGGAGCCACCGAAGTCGAGGTTAAGGAGCGCAAGGACCGCGTCGATGATGCGCTTCATGCGACGCGCGCCGCTGTCGAGGAAGGGATCCTGCCGGGTGGTGGTATCGCTCTGCTGCGCTCCACCAAGGCTCTGGACGGCCTCAAGGTGGCCAATGACGATCAGCAGTCGGGCATCGACATCGTGCGGCGCGCCTTGCGGGCGCCCGTTCGGCAGATCGTCGACAATGCCGGCGAAGACGGCGCCTTCATCGTGGGCAAGCTTCTCGAAAGCGACGACTACAATTGGGGCTTCAATGCCGCGACCGGAGACTATGAGGATCTCGTGAAATCGGGCGTCATCGATCCGGCCAAGGTGGTGCGCACCGCTCTCCAGGATGCGGCATCGGTTGCTTCGCTCCTGATTACAACCGAGGCCCTTGTTGCCGAATTACCCAAGGAGGAGAAAGCCACGCCCATGCCGGCGATGGATTTCTAATAAGACAGGCGGGCCCTTGCCTGGGCAGGGGCCCGCCCCATCAGGATTGCCAGCTCCGCCCCGGATAGGCGCGTTGGCACACTATAAGGTGATGCGGTCAGTCATGCCGATCCGCAGTTTGGGCATAGGCGGCTGACCTCAACGAGAAGTGCATCGATCTCATAGGGCTTTTCAAAGACGGCCTCGAACAGGTCCGGTCGCCCCCGGCCAATTGCGCCCTGCGCGCCGCTCACGAGAATGATCGGGGTGTTGCCCAGGTCTGGCAGAGCCCGCAAAGCCGTGGCGAGCTCAAGCCCGGTCAGACGAGGCATCATGAAATCGGTGATCACAAGATCGGGCCTGAAAGTTGAAACGTGGGCGAGCGCTTCCTGACCATCCGACGCGGTCTGCACCAGATAGCCAACGTCCTCCAACGCCTCTGCAAGCCACGTCGCTAGAAGCCATTCGTCATCGACGACCAGTATCCGACGCGGATTTTTAGCATCTGCAGCCATTTGCACCGCCTGGGTCGGCTGATTGGCGCGGTGGAAAGGGCTGCAAATTCATTCGATTTCCACCTTGCTCGACAGCGATTCGTCGGGCCCAATGAGGGGATTGCCGGCGAGAACGGATGTTGGCCGCAGGGTATAATACTTACCTGTGATCAAAGATCCTTTCCCTTTGGGGCATGGCGGGTGGCGTAACGAAATTCCTTTCGTCACACAGGTGGCTCAGTTGGTCGACCGCGTGGTTCCATAGTGGGGATTTGTCATGCGGCTCGCAGGGCTCGCTGTTGCGTTCGCCTCCAGCAGATGCAAAATCGCGCTCATGAATACCGATGACCTCTATCGTCTTCTGCGCGTCAATCATGTGCAGGCGCAGGGGATTGTCGGCACGGTTTCGGATCCGCTGGTGGTGCTGGATAGCAGCCTCAGCGTCCAGGCCGCGAGCCGCGCGTTCTTCGATACCTTCGGGGTTGATAGCGATGAAACCATCGGGCAGCCTTTTTATGGACTGGGCAATGGACAATGGGACATCCCTGAACTTCGGCGCTTGCTGGAGGATGTGATCCCGAGAAGCGCGGCTGTCATCAACTACCAAGTCGAACATAACTTCCCGCGCCTGGGCCAACGAACAATGCTGCTCACCGCTGATCCAATGTCTGATATGCCCACCTTTATCATGGACAGCGGACCTTCCGAACGCCACAACCCTTCGGTCAACCCAGCATTAGCCGGGATAGCAGGGGTGCCCCTGCCCTCCCCCGCTGACAAAGGCGACCTTCAGGTGGCCCTTTGACCTCCTCGAAAGCGGCCATTGGTTCATGACACTTTCTCTGGGTTCGTTTTGAAGAAAATTCGTTTAGACTGGAAGCCCTTCTCAGTCAGCCAGGGCACTGCGGCGATATGTGGTGAACGCGTTCCGCGATCCGCTGGCAAAACTGGGGCAAAATCCATCGTGGACAACTGAATTGCATCACTTGAGATAGTCTGTCAGTCCGCCGTTGAGCAGTGCACCTTGCTTAATTAGAACAATACTCCTACTTCTGATATGCACGCCAGCGAGCGAGCACCAGAGGGAGGGTATATTGTGAAGCCGATCCTGCGCGACCTGTTGCTGGCCATTGCCGCCATGCCGCTCATGCCTGTGGCGCATGCCAATGACCTGCCGACCATCAAGAACCGCCAACTGCTGGTAGATGGCAAGCCCTATCTGGCTCTGGGCGGGGAACTGCACAACTCCAGCGCCTCCAGTCCGGAATATATGGGACCGATATGGGCCAGGCTCCAGGCAATGCATGTCCGCACTGCTCTCAGCACTGTCAGCTGGGAGGATTTCGAGCCATCCGAAGGGCATTACGACTATCACCTTATCGACGCCCAGGTCGCGCAGGCCCGCCAGCATGGTATGAGGCTGGTGCTAATCTGGTTTGGCGCCTTCAAGAATGCCAGCTCGACCTATGCCCCCAGTTGGGTGCGTGCCGATTCCGCCCGCTTCCCGCGTGCAGTGGTCCAAGGCCAGTTCAAGGAGGCCTTCACCTATCCCGATGCGATGCCCAAGCCGGTGCTGTCGGTCTTCTCGCCCGAATTGCTCAAGGCTGATCGAGCAGCCTTCAACGCCTTTATGAAGCACTTGGCCCAGGCCGATCCCGATCATCGCGTCATCATGGTGCAGGTGAACAATGAAACCGGCATGCTGCATGACAGTAGGGATCGCTCGCCTCTGGCTAATGCCGCATGGGCGCAACCGGTGCCGCCCGCCTTGCTGAACTATCTCGCCGTGCATCGCGATAGCTTGCGGCCCGAACTGGCGGAGGTCTGGGCACGGCAGGGCCGTCGCACCAGCGGCACATGGGCTCAGGTCTTCGGCAACGACTGGCAGGCCGAAGAAATCTTCATGGCTTGGCGCTTTGCCAGCTATATGGAAGCGCTCGCCGCCGAGGGCAAAAAGACGCTCCCTCTGCCGATGTATGTCAACGGTTGGCTAGGCCCTCAGGAGGGCCAGTCGGTGGCTGGCCAATATCCCAGCGGCGGCCCTGCCAAGCGGGTGCTGGATGTCTGGAAGGCAGCAGCGCCTTCGCTCGATATGCTCTCGCCCGATATCTATGTGCCCGATGCCAAAGTGCCGCTGGCCGATTACGACCATGCGGGCAATCCGCTCTTCGTGCCGGAGGCGCAGTTCCGCACCGGCAATCTGTTCTGGGCTCTGGGCCAGCATGGCGCACTGGGCTATTCGATCTTTGGTATCGAGGACGGAAAGCCCGACAGTCAGCTGGCTCAAGCGTATGGCATGCTGGCTCATATGGATGGCGTGATCGCCCGCGCGCAGGCTGAAAAGCGCATCGCGGGCATTCTGATGGATGATGGCAAGCCGGTCCAGGTCCACCTGGGCGGCTATACGATCACTTTGCGCGAGACGCAGGCGCTGCTCAAGCAAATGCTGCTCGACGTGGGGTTGCAGGCCCCGCCGCCCCCGCCGCCACTACCCAGCGAGACCGACTCAGGTGTGCCTGCACCCGGTGACAGCCGCCCCTATGGCCTGATTATCGATGAAGGGCATGGCAGCTTCCTGCTGATGGGCAAGGGCTTTACAGCTGATTTCGCGGACAAGTCGGGGCTGGCCGAAATCGACCGCGTCGAGGAAGGTCGGTTCGAGGAAAATGGTTGGAAAACAGGCCGCGTAATCAATGGTGATGAACGACTGACGATCATTCCCATGGATCGCATGGGGATGGTCCGCGTCCAACTGCTACAAAAGCAACGCCAATGACAGTATTCAGTTGCAAAGGGGCGAAGTGACCACCCACTGTCCAGACACGCTGACTAAGGCGACGTCCGCGGACTAATTCGCGATTGCCCAAATCGGGCTTTCGTTCATCGACAGATCAATGGGTGACCCACCGGCAAATCTGGAGCTTCAAAACTACCGCGATCGAAAGCCGGATTGTCGGAAGTCATTTGAATCTGCCTTTTGAGTTTGTCTAGGGTGGGTCAGCGCAACCGATCGAGAAGCTGCCTGATGGCGGCGATGACAGCATCGGGCTGATCGAGTTGGATGAAGTGGCCCGAACGGGGCACGATGGTGTTGCTGCCTGCCGTCGAGAGGGCCGCCAGCCGGTCATGCCCCTCCCGCCATACCGCATCGGCCTTCGCGTTTTCCTGCGCCGACAAGCCAGGCAAATCGGAGCCATTGCCCCGCGTCAGAATGACCAAGGGCAAAGCCCCCAGGTCACGGCTCCCTACGGCGCTTTGACGATCGTCGATGGTTCCGTGATGCGCGTCGGTGATGTTGGCCGACAGAAACTCGGAGCGGACCGCGCGTTCAAAGTCATAGGTCTTCTCTTCCCTGTCCCTTTCGCGATGGACCTCGCCATCGGGATCAGGCGGATTGTCGAGACAGTCTGACTTTGCCTCGGCAGGCGTTGACAGGCGCCCGCTTTTCGCCAGGGCGACGCATCGGTCCAGCATCGTCAAAGTGCGTCCGTCTGATGCCGCCATTCGCCCCGCCGCCTGCGGACCGATGGCCAGAGCGATGGCCCGCTGCTGGCCGGCAAAGGCAGGGTCGACAAGCACCATGCCGGCAAGGTCCGCCCGATAGCGCCTGGCATAGACCGTTGCGTAAAGGCCGCCCAGCGAATGCCCCACCAGCACGACAGGCGTACTGATTGTCTTGGAATGCAGCAGGGCATGAAGGTCGAGAATCGTGTTGTCGAGATCGACCGGCGCGGAGCCGGACGTGCTGAAACCATAGCCCGCCCGATCATAGGCGCATGCCCGGGCGACCTTGCCGATGGCCGGCTGGACCTTGCGCCAATCGAAGGTTCCCCCACCAAGGCCCGATAGGAAGATTACAGTTGGCTTGCCAGTCCCGATGCACACCATGTTCAGGTGCCGCCCACCTCGGATCGCCACAAGCATCCGCGGGCGACCGTAATGTTTCGTGACGAAACCATCGTCCTGTGCATGAGCCATCAGGGGCGACAATATACCGATCACCGGTAGGATCATCTTGAAAATTTTGACTATTACCCTCTCGAATTCGACAGCCATCTCATACGAGCTGCGTTTTCGAGCCCGAAACCGAACGCAAACTGACAGAACCGTTGCAGGTTGAAAAGGGTCGGCTGCCAGCCCTCAGTCGACCCGCCAAATTTGACCGGCGGGCAGTCTTGTCAGATCCCGCTGGCATTCCGGTCGTTCAGCGTTTCTGAGCCGGCCGTCGGAACCGGTCGCCTGTTCATTGTATGCTGACAATGCACCTATCTCGGCCGGTGACGGCTAAATCTTATGGGGTGCGACGATACATTTCTGAACGGTCCTCAGCTCACGCCAAGCCCGGCGAGCGTTTCGCGCACTGCCTCGCCGAACGGCGTATGCGGCTCGACACCAAGGAAACCGGTTAGCCGGTGATTGTCGAGGCGGACCGGCTGCTGCCAGAGGTAGCGCATCTTTACGATCTCACGCGGCGTTTCCTGAAACCAGCCCGCCACGCGCAGCAGGAACCAAGGCAGCGGCTTGACCGGTATGTCTCGCCCAAGGGCCGCAGCGATCGCCCTGGTCATCTGCGTGCCGTCGGCGTCCCAATGGCCCGCGAAATGGAAGCGCGCGAAGGGCTCCAGTGCCTCGGCACGGTCGAGCAGAAGCGCGATCGTCTCCGCGGCATCAGGCAGATAGGCCCAGGCATGACCGAGGCCTTTATGTCCCGGATAGGTGATGGCCTTGAGCCGCGTGCCTGGCTTGACCAACCCTTGCGCGAACCAGTTGTTGCCACCGCCCGGCCCGAAGAAATCGCCGAGGCGCAGGATCAGCACCGCAACCCCGTCCTTGGCTGCCGCCGCGAGCCGGTTTTCAAGTTCGACGCGGATCGCCCCCTTTGCCGTCACCGGGTGTTGCGGCGCATCCTCGACAAGATCGGGAAAGGCGTCGGGCCCGTAATTGTAAATCGTACCAGGCAGCACGATACGCGCCCCGACCGCCCGCGCAGCCGCGATGCTGTTGTCGATCATCGGCAACACCAGCCGGCCCCAGTCGCGATAGCCCTTCGGGTTCACGGCATGCACGATGACCTGCGCACCCTGCGCCGCGCGCAAAACGTCTACCGCCTGCATCGCATCGCCTTCGATCCACCTCATGCCATCCAGGTGATCACCTGTGGTTGCAGCTCCGCCGCGCCGCATCGCCGTGACCGACCAGCCATGCGCCAGCAGCGCCTTGGCCACCGCGCGCCCGATGCCACCCGTTGCGCCCAGAACCAGCGCTGTCCTTGGATTTTCCATCGTCTTGCTCCTTTTGCTGCAGGGAGTGTGGACCGACGGCATCTGAATAATAATTGTCGAAAATCTTCGATCTGCTAGTGGATAAACCATGAACCGAATGATGGACTGGGAAGATCAACGCGCCTTTCTCGCCGTGCTTGAGGAAGGGAGCCTGTCCGCTGCGGCGCGGCGCCTGCGGGTCACCCAGCCCACCGTGCGGGCACGGCTCGAGGCGCTTGAAGCTGCGTTGGGCAGCAAGCTGTTCACCCGCTCGGTGCGCGGCCTCGTGCCCACCGCGCAGGCCAGGGCACTTGGCGAGGCAGCGCGCGCCATGGCCCGTGCCTCGCAGGCTTTCGAGCGCAGTGCCAGCGCGCCACCCGGCGAAATTGCCGGCGTGGTGCGCCTGAGCGTCTCGGACTTCATCGGCGTCGCAGTGCTGCCGGCAATGCTGGCCCGCTTGCGCCAGCGCCATCCTGCACTGATCCTCGAGATCGAGACCAGCAACCGCGCCGCCAACCTGCTCGAACAGGAGGTTGATCTGGCGGTGAGGATGACGCCGCCACGTCAGGCCGCGCTCGTCGCGCGTAAGGTGCCGTCGATCGCGCTCGGCTTCTACGCGCATGTCGATTATCTGGCAGCGCGCGGCATGCCCGGCGCGGCGGAGGAGCTGAACCGGCACGATCTGATCGGGCCGGACAGATCCGCGATGGACCTAGAGGCGATCACCCACGTACTTCCCGATCTCGACAGGCAGCGTTTCACCCTGCGGATGGACAGCCATCCCGCGCAGCTTGCAGCGGTGCAGGCCGGGCTCGGCATTGGCGTCATCCAGCGCGCAATCGGCGACCGTGATCCCACGCTGCGCGCCGTTCTGCCGGATTTCGCCATCGGCGCGCTTGAAACATGGATCGTCATGCACGAGGATCTGCGCGACATGCCCCGCGTCCGTGCGGTCTTCGATCATCTGGCCGCCGAGTTCGATGCTTATGGGAAAGGGTGAAACCGCTGACAGAGCCGCCGTTCGAGGCTCAAGCTGGAGCCTTCAAATCCTGCCTTACGTTCATCATCTTTGCTCGAACGGGCGCCACACACCACCTTAATAAATGTAATGGCTTATCGGGGAATTTGCTTTGCACATCCCCAGCAAGCTTCAATAAGGTTGGCCATCCTTATGGGTGAAACGCCAGCTTGTGCCCTCTCTCACGGCTTCCAGATCATCGCGTGGATAGGACACGCTGTCACCCGACTGCCGGTCGCCGACTTCGAGATAGGTCGCTTCCACGTTGGAACGGTTGACCAGATGATGCGCGGTGCCCTCACGAGGAAACCCCGCGCACATGCCCGGCGTCATAACCAGTTCACCATCATCATGGACCAGCGTGATCTCGCCTGTCAGCACCATCACGAACTCATCCTGAACGGAATGCCGGTGGTGAAGGGCTGACACCGCCCCGGGCGGCAGCGTAACATGGTTCGCACCAAAGCTCTGGATTCCGAACAGGTCACCGAGCGGACGTTTGATACGCCCGCTCATCATGGAGGCGAAGGGTTCAGGATAGTTGGACGGCCTGGTTCTTGCAGGCGCTTCGGCTGCACGCACTGCAAGCAGATTGCGCTGTGGATGAGACATGTCCGCTTCCTTGCTGGCCTGGTGAAGCTAAAGTCAGCGCGCGGCCCTGACAATCAGAGAAAGGGTGACCTCGTGAATTTTCGCCACCAAACCCGACCTTCAGAGGCCAGGCTGCGGCGTCGGAACCTGTTGTACGTTTACCACCATCGGAGCGCAGGGCAATGTCGGGGCCCGGGACAGAGCCGCCGGTCGACGCCGCGATTGAGATCGTCCGGTTAAGCCCAGGAGTTGCCATTTCCGGGGTCAATTGAGCCCGTCAAAAGCCGCCGGTCCCACACCTCCTGTGCAGAGACCGTGATTGTGAGCGCTTGGTACATTGCCGTCATGCCCTTGCAACGTTCGTAAGGGCAGGCTCTTTCCCGCTTGCCGCCGATCTCGCACGCAGGGGAGTTACAAGGCGCTCGTTTCCGGTATTAGCTTATCAAGCTTTTGTGTTTCAAAGTCACACATGACGCTTCAATTGCAGGCCAGCTCGGCGCACAGGGACTAGCTGGAAGGGCGAAGTTTTCTCGCGAATCACGACGTGTTCAGTCCTTTTGACCAGGTACGACCTAATGACCTCTCCGATGCCCATGAACTGCGAATTACTCGATCTGCGCGCGCTCATCGCCGTGGCCGACGAACGCAGCTTCATGCGAGCGGCACAGCAACTCCATTTGTCTCAGCCGGCGCTGAGTCGGCGGATCCAGAAGCTTGAGCAGGCGGTGGGGACGGTTCTGGTTGAACGCACGACCCGTACCGTCCGCCTCACGTCCGCGGGCCAACAGGTCGTACCGCTGATCCGCCGAATGCTACAGGAGATGGACGGCTCACTGGTGGGGTTGATGGCCCAGGGGGAAAAGGCCGCCGGACGCATCACACTTGCAAGCGTCCCCAGCGCAACCGTCCAGTTCCTGCCGCAGGTGCTGCAGAATTTTGCCAATGACTATCGTCACACCAGGGTCCGCATCCTTGATCTGTCCGCCACGGAATGCGCGGAGGCGGTCCGCACCGGCGAAGCCGAGTTTGGCCTGTCCCTTCCGGTGGGCCCAGATTCGGACCTTTCCTACACGCCGCTGCATCAGGATCCCTATGGGCTTGTGTGCCGCCGAGACGATACCTTGGCTACCGCTCCGTCGCTTGGCTGGCGCGATCTTGAGGATCAAAGACTGGTGACGGTTCACCGCGCCAGCGGCAACCGTACCACCCTGGAGGGCGGTCTCGCCGCGCAAGGCATCAACTTGACGTGGTTTTACGAGGTAACACGCCTGACATCGGCCTTGGCCCTGGTTAGCGCAGGCCTTGGCCCCTCGGTGTTGCCCCGCCTCGCCTGCACAGGGCCAGAGTCCGGTGAACTGGTATGGCGACCTTTGTGCGACCCCACGATAAGACGCACAATCGGCGTGCTCCAGCGTCCAGGCGCTCACCTCTCCCCCGCGGCAACGCGGCTGATCGACCTTCTCTCTAAAGCCTGGGAACAGGCCCAGCCATCGTGAGCTTCCCCCCGTTCCAGCAAGCCACCAGCAGGGTCGCACTGATGTTGGCAATGCCGCTGGTCAGGGCGCGCATGGTGGAGAGCAGGCGATCAACCGCGATGAGCATGGCGGCCGCCCCCACCGGCACATCGGGCAACAGCGACAAGGTGAGCAACAGCGCGGAAAATCCGCTGCCGATCACGCCAGCCGAAGCCTTGGACGTGACCAGCATCACCGCGAGATACAGTGCGATCCGTTCCGGCGGTAGGGGGATGTGTAAAGCCTCAGCCAGAAACAGCGTCGCCACGATCAGGTAGACGCCCGTTCCCGCGAGGTTGAGCGTGTAGCCCAGCGGCACCACCAGACCAACAACAGCCGGTTCGGCACCCAGACCTTCCAGCTTGGTCATCAATCTGGGCAGCACCACCTCGCTGGATGACGTGCCCGCAACGATGAGAAATTCGTCGCGGAAATGACGCAACAGGCCGAGCGGCGACAGGCCCGTCCGCGCGCGAACGACAACCAACAAAGCCACCGACAGCCCCACGCAGGCAAGTGCGAACGTAGCAACCAGCATTCCGAGCGAAGAGATGAAGCCGATGCCATAAGCCCCCACCGTATAGGCCACGGCACCAAAAGCACCCAGCGGCGCGATGCGCAGCAGGAAACCCACGATGGCGAACTGCAGTTTAGCCAGCGCGCGAATACCCTGCGTAATGGGTGCGCCCGCCTCACCCAAGTGCAAAAGACCGAAGCCGACGAGCCCGGCAATAAACAGGACCGGCAGTATATCGCCCGCCGTAAAGGCCGAAAAGAAGGTGTCTGGCACCATGCGGAGGAGGAAGTCACCAGCGCCATGAATCGGAACCCCTGCCAGTTGTTGATGCGCATCCACAACGCCCGGTAGCACCGGCGGCAGCGTCAGCCCGGCGCCGGGATGAAGCACGCTGGCCGAGATCAGCCCTGCCAACAAGGCCGTCACGGTGATCGCCAGAAAAACGACAAGGGCGCGTATCACGGTGGTACCGGTGCGCAGGGCGCCACCATGCAGCACGATGCCGTCGACAATGGTGCAGAACATGATGGGTGGCACCATCATGCGCATTGTCTTGATGAAGCCGATGCCTAACGGCGCCAGCTCGACGCCAAAGTGTGGCCAGAAATGGCCAACCAAAATGCCGGCCAACGCGCCAACGATGACCTGCCCATAAAGATGCCGCAGCAACCCTCGCCCCCTATTCATGCGTGCTGCGCATAACATGCGCCGATCATTGCATTGGATAAAATATTGGGAGTTGCTCAAATAGTCAAATCACAAGGGCCACGAGGGTCCAATGACAATCAAAAACGGGCGCCCAAATCCGGCCCCGGGGAGCAGGTCTGGCATGTTTCGACTGATCGACAGTCTTGCTTTTGCCGTGGGCGCACGGCGCCCGAAGCGGGTGAGACGGTACGCAGGGCTGGCGATGCTGGCCTTGCCCTTGGTGGCAGGCTGTGCCGGGCATCAGCCACCCTCGCCCCGTGCCGCTCAGGCACCGCTGCATGTGCTGACCTCTGGCGGCTTCACCTCCGCCTTGAATGTGCTGGCCGCGCAGTACACTGCCGCCAGCGGCGACCCGATCGTCATCGAGCACGGGCCGTCGATGGGCACCACTGTCAATGCCATCCCGGCCCGGCTTGCCCGCGGCGAGGACGCCGATGTCGTCATTCTTGCCCGTTCCGCGCTCGACGATCTGGTGGCACAAGGCAAGGTCGCTCCCGGCACGCCGGTTGATCTCGCCCTGTCCAAGATCGCCGTCGCCGTGAAGGAAGGCGCGCCCGCGCCTGACATCTCCTCGCCCGAGGCTGTCCGCAAGGCCCTGCTGGCAGCCCGCTCGGTGGCATGGTCCGACAGTGCCAGCGGGGTCTATATCCAGACCACCATGCTCGACAGACTAGGCGTCGCGAAGGAAGTGCGGGCCAAGGGGCGCATGATCCCGGCCACACCCGTGGGCCAGATCGTGGCGCAGGGCGATGCCGAGATCGGCTTCCAGCAACTTTCCGAACTGCTGCCCGTCAAGGGTATCCGCATTGTCGGCCTTCTGCCGTCCTCGCTGCAGAAAGTGACGGCCTTCTCAGGCGGGGTGGTCACTGCCTCGCACCACCCCGCACAGGCCCGGGCGCTGCTCGATTTCCTCTCATCCGCCAAGGCTGAAAAGGCCATCCGCGCCAGCGGCATGGAACCGGCGCCGCACAAGGTGAAGCCATGACTGTTTCCTCCCCTTCCGTCGCAGATAAACGCCAGGCCATGGCGCCTGCGCGCCAGCGCTCGGCCTTCAAATCGATTTTCATTGTTGCGAGCGGCAACTTCCTCGAAATGTTCGATTTCATGGTCTTCGGCTACTACGCCACCTATATCGCCCACGCCTTCTTCCCGACAGGCAGCGATTTCATCTCACTGCTGCTGACATTGATGACCTTTGGCGCGGGCTTTCTGATGCGACCGGTGGGGGCGCTGGTGCTGGGCGCCTATGTCGATCACCATGGCCGCCGCAAGGGACTGTTGCTGACCCTTGGCCTGATGGCCTTGGGCACGCTGGCCATCGCCATCACGCCCGGTTACGCGCAGATCGGTCTTGCCGCACCCATCATCATCGTGGTCGGCCGGCTGGTCCAGGGCCTGTCGGCCGGTGTCGAGGTGGGCGGTGTGTCGGTCTATTTGAACGAAATTGCGCCGCCCAACCGCAGGGGCTTCTTCACGGCATGGCAATCGGCCAGCCAGCAGGCGGCGGTGGTGTTCGCCGCGCTGATTGGCCTGCTGATCTCATCCTATTTGCCCGCTGCCGAGATGCACGCCTGGGGCTGGCGCCTGCCCTTCATCATCGGCTGCTTGATGATCCCCTTCCTCTTCATGATCCGCCGCCATGTCGAGGAAACCGAGGTTTTCCTGGCCCGCAAGGAGCATCCATCGGTCGGCCAGATCCTGGCCACCATCGGCAGCAATTGGGCCGTGGTGCTGCAAGGCGCGCTGATGGCGGTGATGACCACCGTGTTCTTCTACATGATCACCGCCTACACGCCGACCTATGGCAACAAGGTGCTCAATCTGGGGCCGATCGACAGCCTGCTGGTCACCGCTTGCGTTGGCATCACCAATTTCATCCTGCTGCCGGTCAGCGGCGCCCTGTCTGACCGCATCGGGCGGCGGCCGCTCCTGCTGGGCGCAACCGCTCTGGCCGTGGTGGTGACCTATCCGCTCATGCGCTGGCTGGTGGCTGCCCCCAGCTTTGGCGGCTTGCTGGCGGCCGAACTGACAATGGCGGCAATCTATGCAGCCTACAATGGCGCCTTCATCGTCTACCTCACCGAGATCATTCCACCGCACGTTCGCACCGTAGGCTTCAGCCTGGCCTACAGCATGGCAACGGCCATTTTCGGCGGCTTCACGCCCGCGATCAGCACGGCGCTCATCGGCGCAACCGGCGACAAGGCCATCCCCGGGGCATGGTGCGCCGCAGCCGCGCTGCTCTCCTTGCTGGCACTGATGATCCGCGGCCACGCAAAGGCTGCGCCTCGCACCGGCTGACGAGGCAAATCGGGGCAATCAACGATAAAACAGGGAGTTGGATAACATGACGACATATAGCAAAGGACACTTTGCGCGCAGCACCGCGGTCACAGCGGTGGCGATTGCTTTGCTGGTGCCGATGAGCGCCTCAGCTCAGGACGGTGCCGCCGCCGCACCAGGCACCCCTTCGAAGGCCGCCCAGGACACTGTGGCTGCACCCAGCGAACCACCTTCTGTTCCGACAAGCGCGCCAGCGCCTAGCGATGAGGGCATTGTGGTGACGGGCAGCCGCGTAGCCAGCGGATTCAAGACCCCCACACCGGTAGCGATCAGCACGGCGGAGCAATTGCGTGCGCAGGCGCCCACCAACCTAGCCGACGGGCTCAACCAATTGCCCGTGTTCAACGGCAGCACCAAGACTTCGAGCCCCTCGACCACCAACAGCCGGGGCGGCAACAGTGGGCAGAACCTGCTGAATCTGCGCGGCCTTGGCGCCCAGCGCACGCTGGTGCTGCTGGATGGGCGCCGCATGCCCGCCACCAACAGCGGTGGTTCGGTCGACATCAACATCCTGCCCCAAAGCCTTATTAGCCGGGTGGATGTGGTGACCGGCGGCGCCTCGGCAGCCTATGGGTCGGATGCTGTGGCTGGTGTGGTCAACTTCGTGCTCGACACCAAGTTCAAAGGGTTCAAGGCCGAGGCGCTGGGCGGCATCTCCAACCATGGCGACTTGCCCTCGGCGGGGGGATCGCTGGCCTATGGCACCTCGCGCCTGGATGACCGCCTTCACCTCGTTGTAGGTGGGGATTATTTCTATCAGCGTGGCCTGCGGGCCGATGAAAAGACCGGTCGCGCCTGGTTCGATGACAATGCCGGCCTCATCGCCAATCCGGCGACCGGCAGCCTGCCGCGCAGCATCATCATCCCCTCGATCCGCAGTTCGGCGGGCACCTATGGCGGCCTCATCACATCGGGCCCGCTCAAGGGCACGCAATTCCTGCCTGGAGGCGTATCGGCGCCCTTCAACTATGGCACCAACACCGGCACGGCCTTTCAAAGCGGCGGCGATGGCGCGCGCGCCAACATCGGGCTGATGCCAACCCAAGAGCGTTATAACGCCTTTGCCCGCGCCGAATATGATATCTCGGACAGGACCTCGGTGTTTGTCGAAGGTCTCTATGCCAACAGCCATACCGTGCAGGGTGCCTTTGTCAGCCAGAACACCGGGTCCAGCGCGGCTTACACCATCTTTCGCGACAACGCCTATCTGCCGCCCGACATTCTGGCGCGCATGGTGGCTGCCAATGTCCAATCCTTCCAGCTTGGCCGCTTCGAAGGCGAACTGCCGCTCGCGCAGAATGAATCGAAGATCAAGGTTTACCATGGTTCGGTCGGTGTGCGCGGCGCACTGGGCGGCGCTTGGAAGTATGATGCCAGCTATACTTTCGGGCAAACCGATCAGGAGTTGCGCTCGAACAATCTGACCATCGCGCGCAACCTCTATGCCTCGGCCGACGCTGTGCGCGACCCGGCCACGGGCAGGATCGTCTGTCGCTCCACGCTGGCCGGGCTGGACCCGGGCTGCACGCCGCGCAACCTTTTCGGACCCCAGCAGCCCAATCAGGCAATCACCGATTATGTCACGGGCGACAATGTGCTGAACCTGCGCCTGCGCCAGCAGGTGGTGTCGGTCAACATCCGTGGCGATCTGGGCGAGCATATCCGTTTGGCGGGCCCAATCGCGGTGGCGGCAGGCTTTGAATATCGCAAGGAGACCGCCAACCAGACCACCGACGCTCTCTCGCCCACCAGGATCGATTTCACTGGCATCCGTGGCGGCCCGGCTTCGCTCAACGGCCGCCAGGGGCCCTATCGTTTCTTCAACCCGCTGCCTTTCTCGGGCGCTTACGACATCCGCGAGGGCTATCTCGAGGTCGCGGTACCGGTGCTCAAGGATGTGCGCTTTGCTCGCTCGCTCGATCTCAACGGCGCGGTGCGGTATGCCGATTACAGCACCTCGGGCGGAGTCACGACGTGGAAAGTGGGCGCAAGTTGGCAGATCGACCAGGCTTTGCGCCTGCGCGGCACGGTCTCGCGCGATATTCGCGCACCCAATCTGCTGGAACTCTACAATCCCGCCACCCAGCTCAACGGCAATGTCGTTTACAAGGGCGTGCAGACAGCGGAAGTCAATTTTGCCACCGGCAACCCAAACCTCAAGCCCGAGCGGGCCTTGACCACGACCTTTGGCGGCGTGTTCCAGCCCGATTTCCTGCCCGGCTTCTCGGCGTCGATCGACTATTACCGGATCAAGCTGAGCGATGCGATCACCACCCTGACCGAGCAGCGCGTGGTGGACGAATGCGCGGAGGGTAACCAGGTGCAATGCGCCAACATCACCGTGCTGCCATCGGGCTCGCTGAGTATCCTGCGGCCCAATTTGAACCTGGCCTCGCAAACCGTGGCAGGTATCGACTTTGAACTGGGATACAAGACGGGGCTTGCGGGCGGCAAGCTGGCCCTTCGTGTGGTGGGCAACCATGCAACGGAAAACAATTCCCAATCACCTGGTTCGCCCGTTCTGCAGGCATTGGGCGAAACCACCACGCCTCGTTGGAGCGGCATAGCCCAGGCTACCTGGACCAAAGGCGACTTCTCGCTCTTCGTGCAGGAGCGCTACATCGGCCCTGCCCTACTGAATGCGGCATGGGTTGAAGGGGTAGATGTGAACATCAACCACACGCCCGCCGTGTTTTACACCAATCTTACCGCAACCCGCGATCTGCATCTGGGCGGGGGCAAGCAGCAGGTTTATCTCTCGGTCGCCAATCTGTTCGACCGCGATCCGCCGCTTTCACCCCCGCCAGTCACCACCTTCACCACGGCCGCCAGCAGTGCCTATGACCCCATCGGCCGCTACATCACAATGGGTGTTCGGGTCAGCTTCTGACCCCACGTGAGCGGGAGCCGGCTCGTGCCGGCCCCGCCTCCTCGTCACTGAAGGAAGGATATGATGGAGCAACCCTCTCGGATCAGGACTTATGTCATTCCCTCGGAGCTGGTCGAGCGGGTGGCAATCGAATTGCGGCGCCAATCTCGCGGCGAACTGATGGAACGCTATGGCATCAGCTACAACACATGGCGCAAGTTGCGTGAGGGCGCGCCGATCCGCGCGTCCCTTGCGGAGCGGCTTGAGCAAAGGATGACACAGGTTACGACCTGAGGGTTGACGCGAGCCACCTGGCGCTACAGGCGGAAGGCGTGGATATGACGCATGGGGCGGCATAATCGCAAGGATGCAAGATGGACCTGCGCGACCACGAGCCACGCAATTTCCGCTTGATCGCGTTGGTGATTGCCTCGGCGCTGTTGATGCAACAGCTCGATGCCACAGTGCTAGCGATCGCCATGCCGGCGATGGCACGCGATCTCCACGTGCCTGCCCCGTGGCTCAGCATGGGTCTCACGTCCTATCTGGTGGCGCTCGCGATTTTTATCCCGGCCAGCGGCTTTCTGGCTGACCGCTGGGGAAGCCGAAGGGTCTATTGCGGCGCCATCGTCGTGTTTCTGGCAGGATCGGTGGGCTGTGCCCAGGTTCATGGGCTGGGCATGCTCATCGCTGCACGTGTGGTACAGGGTCTGGGCGGCGCGCTGATGATGCCGGTGGGGCGCCTTATTCTCATTCGTTGCACCCCCCGCGAGAAGTTGATGGCCGCGCTTTCGTGGCTGGTCGTGCCCGCGCTGATCGGGCCTATCCTGGGACCGCCGCTCGGCGGCCTCATCATCACCTGGCTCGACTGGCGGTGGATCTTCTACATCAACCTGCCGGTGGGCATACTGGGGTTGGCGTTAGCCTTGTGGTTGATACCACCCACGCCAGGCGGTGCGCCGGAAACCTTCGACGGCAAAGGCTTCATGCTTTCAGGCATGGCATTGGGTTGCGGGGTTTTTGGACTGGAACTGGCGAGCCGTTCCTGGGCTGTTCCCATAGCCTGGGGGCTGTTGGGGCTCGCGGTCGTATTGGGCGCTGTCTATGTTCGCCATGCGCGCCGGACGCAAGGCGCCATTCTTGATCTGTCGTTGCTGCGCATTCCCACCTTCGGCCTGTCGGTGATCGCCGGCAATCTGACGCGGATCGCGCAAGGGGCTCAGCCCTTCCTGCTGGCGTTGATGCTGCAAAGCGGGTTCCACCAATCGGCCGCTACCGCTGGCATCGTCGCTATGGCGGGGGCACTGGGCGCAGTGATGATGAAGCCCTTGGCCCCCCTGATCATTGGTCGCTTTGGCTATCGTTGGGGACTGAGCATAGCAGGCCTTACCGCCAGTATCGGCTATGCCTCTCTTGTTCTGTGGAGCGCGGGCTGGCCCATAAGCGGGATGATGGCCGTTCTGGGGACTACCGGCTTTTTCACCTCGCTTTCATTTACGGGCTACAACACGGCGGCCTTCTTGGACGTTCCCGCAAGCAGGATGAGCGCAGCCACAAGCCTTTATGCCACTGTGCAACAATTGTGCTTCTCACTGGGCATCTGTATCGCGAGCGGTGTGCTCGATCTGGCAAGCAAACTTGCTCCGGCAGATGCACTGGGCATGGCTGGTTATCGCGCCGCTTTCCTCACCGTAGCCGCGATATCGGCTTGCGGGATCCTGTTCAATGTGAGGTTCCCCAAAAAGACTTGAGCGCGGCGAGGAAGGCGACCAGGGCCGGGGTGGAAAATTGCTTCAGCGCGATCTGGCTTTCGCTACGTACGGTATGCGTGGGCAGGGCGCCTGCGAAATCGGTCAGGCGGGCACGCGCCGTGATCGGGCCCAGCGGTAGGGGTGCGCGCGCGAGGTACTGGACCTGCCTTGAACACGTCCTAGGCATCCGCAGAGCCCACGTGCCGTCGGCGGCAGTGGAACCACAGGTGTGCTCCATAAAGCGCAGCAGGGTGGGTCGATCCAGCGGGCGTGCCTGCTCAAGGAACGCATAGATGGCGTGCGGCGAGGATGGCCGGATCGGTGAAATCCAGCTGGAGGGCTGCGGAAGTGGGCATCGAGGGTCTCCGTGTTGTCGCCCGGTGCTCATCACCCGATCAACAGGCCGGAGGGCCACCTCTCTTCTATTTGGCTCCTTATCGGCACCACCAAGCCGAGCCGCGGGGGTCCCACACTTGCCGATCCGGGTCTCATCTTCCGGGCGTGTCACCACTCAGTGGCCAATCCTCTACCGCGCTTGAGCGCTGTCTGTCCGATCTGCAGGCCACCGGCGCGGTCATCAGAAACGATTGCTCCATCGGGCATCATGCAATGAGAAATGCCAGTAAAGCATCAGCTTCCCGGGTCTTCGCGCCGCAAACCATCCCTCACAGCCGCGCCGTCACCGCCTTCGTCTCCAGATAGGCGTCAAGTCCCTCTTGCCCGAACTCTCTGCCCCAGCCAGACTGGCCAAAGCCGCCAAAGGGAATGTTCGTGCCCACCGCCCCGTGGCAGTTGATCGAGACATGGCCTGCGCGAATGCGGCGGACCATGCGGTGGGCGGTCGACAGATCGCTAGTCCACACGCTGCCCGACAGGCCAAAGGGTGTATCGTTGGCCAGAGCCGCGATCCCGTCCAGATCGGTGGTGGCGAACTTCTGCACGGCCATCACCGGCCCGAAAATCTCCTCCCGCACAATGGGCATGTCGGCCCGGCAGTCGGCAAAAATCGCGGGCGTGATGAAATGGCCCGGGCGATCCAGCTTCTGCCCTCCGCACACCAGCCTGGCCCCCGAAGCCGCGCCCGCCTCGATGTAACCCATCACTTTGGCGCTGTGGGCGGCCGAGATCATCGGGCCCTGAAAGGTGGCCGGATCGAGTCCATGGCCCAGCGTCATCGAGGCGGCAAAGGCCGAGACTCCCTCGACCAACGCATCATGAATGGCCTCATGGGCGAAAATGCGCGTGCCGGCCATGCAGTTCTGCCCTTGCAGGAAGAAGGTGGCCAGCGCCACGCCCGGCACCGCCAGTGTCAGATCGGCATCGGGCATCACCACCACGGGCGATTTGCCACCCAGTTCAAGACTCACCTTTTTCAGATTACCCAGCGCCGCTTCAACGATCTTGCGACCCGTGGCGGTGGAGCCGGTGAAGCTGATCTTGTCGACTTGCGGGTGAGCCGCCAAGGCCGCGCCGGCATCGGCGCCAAAGCCGTTAACGATGTTGACCACGCCCGCCGGAAAACCGGCATCGATAATCATCTGCCCCAGCGCCAGCACGGAAAGCGGCGTTTCCTCCGACGGCTTCATCACCACCGTGCAGCCTGCCGCCAGAGCCGGGGCCAGCTTGAGAATGGCGGTCGAGAGCGGCACGTTCCACGGCACGATGAGGCCCGCTACGCCGATCGGTTCGCGCAGCGTATAGGTCAGCGCCTCTGTCTCGGCAGCAATATGGCGCGGGGGCGCGGTGGTGGTGCCCTCGATCCGCATGACCGCGCCCGCGTAATAATCCACCATTTCGACGCAATTGGCGGTGGTCAGCTTGGCAATGAAACCGGGCATGCCATTGTCGATGATGTCAAGCTCGGTGAGCAGCCGCGCGTTGCTTTCCATCACACGCGCCAGGCGGAAGAGGATTGCGGTGCGATCGGCAGCGGTCATCCGGCCCCAGGCCCCGTCAAAGGCCCGGCGCGCCGCCTTGACCGCCGCGTCGATCTCGGCGGCGCCGCCCGTGGCGAAGCGGGCCAGTTCAAGCCCGGTCGCCGGATCGCGGGTGACATGCTCGCCACTGCCGTCAACCCACGCGCCGTCGATCAGCAGGCGATGGTGCTGGGCAAGGAAAGCTGCCGTTTCGGGCGCGATGGCATGGCCGTCGAAGGGCAGGATGTTCATACCGGCACCACGCGGCAATCATAGGTGAACAGGCCCAGGGATTCCTCGTCCTTCATCTGGGTCAGGCCGAAGAGATCGGTGTCCTGCCCCTGCATGCGGTCGGCATTGGCGTTGGATTCAGCCTGAATGAAGCTGGCCCGCTCATGGCGCGCGGCCTCGTAACGCCTCAGCCCCTCGCCAAGGTCGGGCGTGGCGGCCAGCGCCCGGGCCAGCACCACCGCATCCTCGATAGCGCAGGCCGCGCCATGGCCGAGAAAGGGCGTCATCGCATGGGCAGCATCGCCCAGCAGCGTCACGCGGCCCTCCAGCACCCAGCCTGGAAGGGCGGTCCGGGCATTGATCGCCCATTTGTACATCGGATTGCGGCAGGCCGCCTCGATCATTATCTGAGCATCCTCACACCATCCGTCATAGGTGGCGCGCAGTTCCTGCGGGTCGGCCAGCGTCGTCCAGCCTTCCTGTGTCCAACCGCTTTGCCTTGCAAAGAAGACCAGATTCATCGCCGTGGAGCCACGAATGTTATAGCGCGTGATCATCCGGCCCGGGCCGATGATGATGCCCGGCAGGTCGGACAGGCCCTGCAGCTCGGGCGTCACCGGCACCAGGCAGCGCCAGGCGACATGGCCGGTGAAATGCGGCGGCGTGGTTTCAAACCTTTCGCGGATCACCGATTTGACGCCATCAGCCCCCACCAGCACATCCCCGGTGACCGTGCTGCCATCGGCCAGTGTCACGGTGGTGCCCTCACTGCTCACCACACCCGCCCCGCAGCGCAGATCGACCCCGGCCTTGCGCGCGGCCTTCGTCAGCAGTTCGTGCAGATCGGCGCGGTGGATGGTGACGTAGGGCGCACCATATTTGGCCCGCTGGGTCGAGCGGTCCATCTCGACCAGCGTGCGCCCATCGGACCAGTGCTGCAGGCGCTGGCGCACCGGCTCAACCCCGGCGGCGGCAACCTCCTCGCAGACACCAATGAAATCGAGGCCCTTCATGGCATTGGGCGAGAGCGTCACCCCTGCCCCAATCTCACCAAATTGCGGGGCGCTTTCCAGCAAGGTCACTTTGAAACCTTGCCGGGCGGTGGCAGCCGCGGCGGTCATCCCGCCGATGCCGCCACCCACGATAAGGATATGCTCGGATCGGCTCATTTCAACTGACCGGGAATGTGGCTCTCATGATTGGCGAGATACCACTCAGCGATTTCCTCGCGGGTGGCCCACCACACGCCGGGCAGGCTCTTGGCATGCTCGATGAACTCACGCAGGGCACGCACGCGATGCGCCCGGCCCGAAACATGGGGGTGGAGGCCCACGTTCATGATCCGCCCGGTCTTCGCGCCCTCGGCATAGAGGACGTCCAGCTCCTCGATCAGCGCATCGCGGAACTGGTCGGTGGTGAAATTCTTGCGGGTAATGAAAGTGAAGTCGTTGATCTCGTTGGAATAGGGCACCGAGACGATGGGGCCGTTGGGCGTGCGCAGCATGAAGGGTTGATCATCATTCATGATGTCGCAGTAGAAGGTGCAGCCATATTCAGCGAGAATATCGGCAGTCTGCATCGTGCCGCGCAGCGAGGAGGAGAGCCATCCCTTGGACTTGCGCCCGGTGAACTTTTCAAACTGGTCAAGGCTGCGCAGGATGATGTCGCGCTCTTTCTCGGGCTGATGGGCAAAGCTGGTCAGCAGCTCGCCCTGCTCCCAATTGTGGGTCAGCAGTTCCCAGCCGCGCTCCAGCACGGCGTCGGTCATTGCCTTGCGCCGCTCGAAGGTCACGGCATTGGTGGTGCAGCTCGCCTTGACGCCCAGCTCATCGAACAGATCGAACAGGCGCCAGATGCCCACGCGCTGACCATATTCGCGCCAGGTGAAATTGGGGAAGTCGGGCGTGTTGCCGGGCAACACGTCGGGCAGGATCGCCGGGCCGCCTGCGTAATAGGGCTTGTCGGTGTCCTTGGTCAGGTCCCAGGTTTCCAGATTGAAGGTGAGGATCAGGGCCACGCGGGCGCCATTGGGCCACACGAGCGGCTGACGCTGGGGCAGAGGAACGTAATCATAGTCCATAAGACATCTCTCACTTTAAAATCACGAATATCATCCGGTTTCGATCCCTGGCATGCAAGGGTCATCCACCGGGGATCACGCCGAGAGCACCTCGAGCGCAACCCTTTCCGAAGACTCGAGCGCTCCCTCCAGCCCCCTGGCGCCGGTTGCCGTATGTTCCCCGCAAAAGTGCAGACGACCCACCGGTTTGGCAATCTCGCCCATCACGCCCGCCACCTGGCCGGGGCTGAAATAGGCCCAGTCGCCAAGGTTGAAACGCTCGCCCACCCAGCTGAAATAGGCAACGCCGCGCAGCTTGCCTCTGGCCGCCGGGCGCATCGCCTCGATACCCGCGATGACATAGGCCAACGCCCCATCCTTGCCCATCGCATCCCAGTAATGCGCCAGCGCACCGCGCGCCTGTACGGTAAAGCCAGTGATCGCCTGGTCGGTCGCGCCAAAACGCTGCGGCATGACGGTGCCCACGGTGCCGTCAGTCCACATGCCCGGCGCGATGCCATCCTCTTCCCAGAAGGGGGCGGTGGCAGTGAGGAAAGCGATGGACAGCGGCTGATAGGGCATGGTCGTCACCCCGCGGGCCTGCACACCTGTCAGGCCGGGCGTGATCGACACCAGCCGCAACGTGGAAAACGGCAGCGAACACACCACCCGCCCGGCCGAGAAACTCGCCCCATCCGCGCAGGTCACCGTCGCTCCCGTGGCGGTGGTGTCGATGGCCACCACCTCGCGGCCCAGCATGACATCGCCCTTGAGCTGGCGCGCCATTGCCTGGGGCAGCAGCAGATTGCCACCCTTGACCGCCAGTGACTGCGGCCCTGCCGTGGCCTGCGCCTTCACAAAGCCATCGTTAAATTCCAGCATCAGGGCCGAAACGTCATGGGCATTGGTGCCGTAATAGGGCGAAACGTCATTGGCCAGACGGATCGCCGCCTCCGACAGCCCCTGGGCCGAGAGGAAAGCATGCAACGAGACGTCAAGCGGCGCATTGGCGGCATCAGCCCATTGCGTCCAGTCCTTGAGCGGAGTGTTGCGCGCGACCAGCACGCTCACCACCTCGGCGGGCATCATGGATTTCATGGCCTCGGGGAAAGGATTGGCCGGATGGCGCGCCCATTCCTCCCGGTTGAGCGGTTTGCCATTGATGTAGAGCGCAGGCGGCGGGCCGATCCGGTAGCGCGGAGCCACATCGACCAGTTCGACCCCGGCGCGCTTTGCCGCGTCGATACCCCGGCCATAGCCGGCCGCCATCGAATTGAAGCCCATCTCCGGATAGCCCGGCTGGTCAAGCAGGGTCATGATACGGCCGCCGACACGCTGGCGCCCTTCTATCACCGCCACCCTGAGGCCCTGCTGTTCCAGCAGACAAGCGGTGTTAAGGCCCGAGATCCCTGCTCCCAGCACGATCACATCGAGCCCGCGCGCAGGCTTTGCCGAGCGGACACCGCGCGCCAGGGCGGGCGAGCCCGCCAGCAGCCCCGCAGCCCCCAGCCCCAATGTGAATCCGCGCCGGTCGAGCCCCATCGTCAAACTCCCTTAGCCTCGTCAGCAATCGACACGTCTCCACGCGCGGTGTCGATGAAGCCGGGATATCGTCACCACCAGTCGGATAGGTGCGGCTCGGTTTCAAGACTTCACCGCCAAAACCACCATGATGGCGCTGTATTCGTGTTACGGCAGGGCTAAGGCTGGCAGCCCCCGCACAGGGGGAAAGGGAGACATCGATGAGCAAACTGCGCCTTGCGCTGATGAATCTGGCAGCTGGCACCATGCTGGGTGTCCTGGCCCCGCATGTCTGCGCGGCGCAGACGGCCAATGCCCAGCCTGCGACCCACCCCTATCTCACGATCGAGCAGTTGCGCGCCCGCTATCGCGATCCGGCCAGCCACTTCATCACCGTCAAGGGCGCGGACATCCATTACAAGGACGAGGGGCCGCGCGGCGCGCCGGTGCTTTTCATGGTCCACGGCTCGGTTTCGACCCTTGGCACCTGGGATGTGGTGGCCGAGCGGCTCAAGAGCCGCTATCGCATCATCCGTTATGACATTCCTGGCTATGGCCTGTCGGGCGCGGTGTCCGATGCAGTGGCCAAATCGGTAGAGCCGGTCGATCTGGCCATCGGGCTGCTCGAAGCGCTCCATGTCAATAAGGTCACCTTCATCGGCGTGTCGAGCGGGGGCACGATGGGCATGTATCTGGCCGCCAAACGCCCCGACATGGTAGAGCGGCTGATCCTCTCGAACACGCCGTCCGACCCGGTCACCTACGATCATCTGGTGATGCCCAAGGCCTTTCTCGATGCGCAGGCGCGGGCCAAGGCCGCTCATGGTTTTCAGGACCGCGATTTCTGGGATCAGTATCTGACCTATTTCGCGGGCGATCCCAAGCGGATCAGCAAAGCGACGCGTGACAAATATTACGACTACAATCGCCGCACGCCTGAAAAATATCCCGTCGCCATGGTGGCGCGCATCGGTGACGGCAAACAGGCCGCCATCGACATGGCCAAGGTGACCGCGCCCACCTTCCTCATCTGGGGCGGCGCCGACCCGCTGCTGCCCGAAGCCGCGGCCAATGCCATCACGCGCTATCTTTCGCATGCCACCATCAGCCGGGTCATCATGCCCGAGGTCGGCCATTACCCGCCGCTCGAAGTGGGCGACCGCTTTGCCCAGCTCGTTGCCGCCTACATCGAGGCGGCGACCCCCAAGCTCTGAGACCTGTGCCATGACCGCCCACACCCTCTACGAAAAGCTGTGGAACGCCCATGCCGTGGCCGAACTGCCCGGCGGCGAGACACTGCTTTATATCGACCGCCAGATCCTGCACGAGGTGTCGAGCCCGCAGGCCTTTGTCGCCATGCGAGAAGCGGGGCGCCAGCTTCGCCGCCCGGAAACGCATCTGGCCGTGGCAGACCATGCCGTGCCCACCCGCTCACCCCGCGCCGATGGCATCCGCCGCGGCACCATTGCGGACCCGCAGGCCGCCGCCCAGATCGCCGAGCTGGAAAGCAATGTGGCCGAGTTTTCCGTGCCCTATGCCCAGCTTGACGGCAGCGAACAGGGCATCGTCCATGTGATCGGGCCCGAAAGCGGGTTTACCCTGCCCGGCACCACCATCGTCTGCGGTGACAGCCACACCACCACCCATGGCGCCTTCGGCGCGCTGGCCTTTGGCATCGGGGCCTCGGAACAGGGCACGGTGATGGCCACGCAATGCCTGCGCCAGAAGCGGGCGCGCACCATGCGCATCGAGCTGACCGGCCAGCGTTCGCCCATGGTCTATGCCAAGGACATCGCGCTGGCGATTATCGCGCGCATCGGCGCCGATGGCGCGGCCGGCCATGCGGTGGAGTTTACCGGCGAGGTACTGGCCACCATGAGCATGGCCGAGCGCATGACCCTGTGCAACATGATGATCGAGGCAGGCAGCCGCGTGGGCCTCGTCGCGCCCGACGAGGTGACGTTTGAGTATCTGAAAGGCCGCCGCCTGGCGCCCAGGGGCGCGACGTGGAGAAAGGCCGTGGCCGCCTGGCGCGAGTTGCGCAGCGATCCCGGCGCCCGGCATGACCGCGTGCTGGCGATCGATGTCTCGACCCTGGCCCCGCAGGTGAGCTGGGGCACCACGCCCGACCAGACGCTGCCCATCGGCGGCCACCTGCCCGACCCGGCCGCCCTGCCCGAAGGCCCAGCCCGCCGGCAGGTGGAAAAGGCGCTGGCCTATATGGGGCTGGAGGCCAGGCAGAGCATCACCGGCGTGCCCATCACCCACGCCTTCATCGGCAGTTGCACCAACGGACGGATCGAGGACATCCGCGCCGCCGCCGCCATAGCCAGGGGCCGCAAGGTGGCGCCGGGGGTCAAGGCCATCGTCGTGCCGGGGTCTGCCGCCACCCGCGCCCGCGCGCAGGCCGAGGGACTGGACGCCGTGCTCATCGAGGCGGGCTTTGAATGGCGGCTGGCGGGCTGCTCGATGTGCGTGGCCATGAACGATGACCGGCTGCAACCGGGCGAGCGCTGCG
Organism: Novosphingobium sp.; assembly: GCF_039595395.1. Lineage (NCBI taxonomy): Bacteria > Pseudomonadati > Pseudomonadota > Alphaproteobacteria > Sphingomonadales > Sphingomonadaceae > Novosphingobium > Novosphingobium sp. The sequence goes on from NZ_JBCNLP010000005.1 coordinate 53,655, forward strand.
CCAGCACCAGCAACCGCAACTTCGAGGGACGTCAGGGGCCGGGCGGGCGCACCCATCTGATGAGCCCGGCGATGGCCGCCGCCGCTGCCATTGCCGGCCATATCGCCGATGCGCGGGAGTATGCCGCATGACTGAGCCTTTCACCACGCTCTCGGGCCCGGCAGCGCCCATGCCCGAAGAGAACATCGACACCGATATCATCTTCCCTGCCCGCTTCCTGCTGATTACCGCCAAGGCTGGCCTTGGCGGTTATGCCTTCCACGACCGGCGTTATGACGCCAACGGCGTGCCACTGCCCGATTACGTGCTCAACAAGGCTCCCTTCCACAGCGCGCCCTTCATTGTGGCGGGGGCCAATTTCGGCTCGGGCTCCAGCCGGGAACAGGCGGTCTGGGCGATCGCGGGGCTGGGCGTGCGCTGCATCATCGCGCCCGGTTTCGGCGAGATCTTCAACGCCAATTGCCAGCGCAACGGCGTGCTGCCCATCACCCTGCCCGCCGATAAGGTGGAGGAGCTGATGGCCTCGGCGCAGGCCGGGCAGACTTTCAGCGTCGATCTCGAAGCGCAGACGCTGACTGTGGGCAACCGCCACCTCTCCTTCGACATCGCGCCCGAACGCAAGCTGGCCCTGCTCAATGGCTGGGACGAAACCGCCGTGCTGCTGCACCAGTTTGCGGGCGACATTGCCGAGTTTGAAACACGCCAGAAGGCCAGTGCGCCCTGGCTCTATGCCAAGGACGATGCATCATGAGCGACGACCTGCTCGAAAACTACCGCCGCGCCTACAACACCAAGGTGGGGTTTGGCGCGAAACCGGCACTGGTGATGATCGATTTCTGTCGCGCCTATTACGAGCCGGATTGCGATCTTTACTGCGGCCAGCCAGTGTTCGACGCGATTGAAAGCGCGCTGCGCGTGCGCGAAGTGGCCCGCGCCAAGGGCGTGCCGGTGATCCTGACTTGTGTGCAGTATCATGCCAGCGGGTTGGACGGCGGACGCTTCTTCGAGAAAGCGGCGCCCCTACGCTATTTCGTGAAAGGGCACCCGATGGCCGAATGGGGCCCGGGCCTCACGCCTCATGATGACGAGCTGGTCATCCCCAAGCAATATCCCAGCGCCTTTTTCGCCACCTCGCTGGCCAGCACGCTGACTGCCATGGGGGTGGACAGCGTGATGCTCACCGGCCTCTCGACCTCGGGCTGTGTGCGCGCCTCCTGTGTCGATGCGATGAGCCATGGGTTCAGGACCAGCGTCATCGCCGATGCCTGCGGCGATCGTCACGCGGGACCGCATGAGGCCAATCTGTTCGACATGAACGCCAAATATGCCGATGTGGTGAGCGAAGCGGATGCCATCGCCTACCTTGAGACACTCTGAGTCGGCACAAGGCTGGGCTGAGGCCATGAAACAATCAAGGCTTTCGGGCAGGACGGCCCTCGTCACCGGCGCGGGGCTTGGCATCGGCCGAGCAACAGCGCTGCGCCTGGCGCAGGAAGGCGCGAGCCTGATCCTGGCCGACCGCAACGAGGAAGAGATGGCCCGCACCGGCACGATGCTGGATGCGATGGGGGCCGACCATCTGGCGATCGCCTGCGATGTCACCGATCCGGCGGCAGTGACGCCGCTGTTTGACCGCGCCGGGCAGTGGCGCCCGCTCGACATTCTGGTCAACAATGTGGGTGGCGGACGTTCGGGCAAGATCACCGATCTCTCGCCGGATGACTGGGACCATACGATGACGCTCTCGCTACGCTCGATGTTCCTGTGCACGCAGGCTGCCGTGCGCCAGATGACGCCGCGCAGCTATGGGCGCATCGTCTGCCTCTCCTCGGGCGCGCGCAACGGCACTGTGTGGAATGCGTTTTACACGGGCGCGGCGCCCTATTCGACGGCCAAGGCTGGGGTGATAGGTTTCGTGCGCGCCCTCGCCATCGAACTGGGCGACAGTGGCATCACCATCAACGCCGTTGCGCCCGGCCCCATCGACACCGAACTGGCCGGCCCTTATCTGCGCGCGATGGACGAGAAGGGGCTGGACTATGCCCCCAGCCGCATGGTGCCCATGCATCGCCTCGGCACACCGCGCGAGGTGGCCGATGCCATCCTGTTCCTGGCCAGCGACGAGGCGAGCTACATCACCGGCATCACGCTCGACGTGGCGGGGGGCCGTTAGGGCAGGTCGCGCGCCACGCGGAAGCCGAGATGGTTGTTGCGCTGCTGCGCCGGGTCGCCGATGCGCTGGGCCGCGTGCAGTGTCCAGTCCGCAAGGCTCCACCCGCCGCCGCGCACGTTCCGCTTGCTGCAATCGCCCCCCGCGATCCACGCCGAACCATCGGAGGGTGCTCCCTTGAAATCAGGGTGATAGCAATCGGCCACCCATTGCGCGGTGTTGCCTGCCATGTCGTAGAGGCCGAAAAGGTTGGGTCGATAGGAACCGACAGGCGTCGTCCGATCATAGGCGTTACCGTAATTGGCATCCTCATGCGTGATGCGGGTGCCCACATAGAAGGGAGTGGTGGTGCCTGCTCGCGCGGCATATTCCCATTCCGCCTCGCTGGGCAGGCGATAGGGCGCCCCGGTCTTGCGGCGCAGCCATGCGACATAGGCCTGCGCATCATCGTAATTCATATGGATCACCGGGCGGCGCCCACGCCCCCAGCCATCGTCTCCGGGGCGATAGCCTCCGCAGCCCCCATCGGCCAGGCAGGCATCCCATTGCGCGAAGGTGACCGCATAGCGGCCCAGGGCGAATGGCCGGGCCAAAGTGACCGGGTGAACCGGCCCCTCCATCGCATCGAACATCGGCCAGACACCGACCGAGCGGTTGTCCTTCGGCGTCGAGCCCATCATGAATTTTCCGGCAGGCACCACCACCATCTCGGGCAGATCGGCGCCTTCGCTGAAGGCCGCGCCCGGACGGGTCGAAAGTTCTGGCGGGCGCGGCGCGGGGTGCAGGACGGGCGTTCCATCGGGATTGAGCGCCATCTTCTCTGGCGCCGCCGCCTGAAGGCCGACCGACCAGACCATGCCCGCGATCAGTAAGACCAGCCTGCGCATTTTGCCCTCACCCGGCGCGGTTGAAGGCATCGGTCATCACCTTGCTTTCGATGTCCAGTGCCAGTTCGGGCGGCACTGGCGGGTCGATGGCATCGGCCGCATTGGCCCGCGCATCGGCCAGCACCCAGTCCATCAGGTCGATGGTGCGTGCCGCATCATCACCTGTCACGCAGCGGTTGGGCTGCCCGCGCACGGCGGCGGTGAACTCGGCCAGTTGATTGCGGAAATAATGCGACAGGTCGCGCCCGCCCATCACCCGCCCATCGCGCACCACGCCGGGGGGCGGCGCAACCAATAGTTCGCGGTTGAAGCGCAGGAACTCCCCGTCCTCGATCTCCACCACCCCACCGCTGAAATGCAGCACCTTGCGGTCGATGATGCTGGGCTGGTTGTAGCTGATATGCACGCTGGCCATGCGCCGCCCCGGATAGGCCAGCAGGATCATCGCCTGATCCTCGCCCTGCCAGCCGGTCTGCCAGCGGGCAGCTTCGGCATGAACGCGCAGCGGATCATCGGCCCCCATGCACAGCTGCACGAAATCAAGCGAATGGGGCGCGAAGAGTGACAGGATCAACCCTTCGGCGGGCGTGCGCTCGGCCCACCAGGGGGCCTGAGGCCCGTTCCAGCGGACACAGGAAGTGACCTCCACGGCCATCAGCTTGCCGAAATCGGCCCAGTGATCGACCAGATAATGGAAGGCCGGCCCGTGACGATAGGTGTGCCCGGCAGCCAGCACCACGCCGGCCTGTCGCGCCGCATGGGCCAGGTCGCGTGCCTCTGCTCCCGTGGGCGCGAGCGGCTTTTCCACCAGCACATGCTTGCCCGCACGGATCGCGGCCAGCGTGTGGTCGTAATGCAGGGCGTTCGGGCTGGCGACCAGCACGGCATCCACCTCCCGCAGAGCCAGTGCTTCTTGCAGATCGGTAGTGGCATGGCCGCCGTGCATCTGCGCCACGGCGCACGCGGCGTCGAGCGAAACATCCACTGCCGCCACCAGCCGCATATCGCCCACCATAGAGCGCAAAGCGGCCAGATGGGCATTGGAAATGCGCCCGCAGCCCACCAGGCACAATCCGACCGGCGCGCTCTGCCCGTTTGCCTCACCACATTCTTGCTGCGGCACTTGCATCCAACTGATCCTTTGTTCGACGAAGAGGGAGGATGACGCGCAGCGCGCTTCCCTGCCCCGCCGTGATGGCAACTCTCCGACCAGCGGACACAGAAGTGTCACACCATGTTGCTGGCCATCAGCAGGCGCATGCTGTAGCCAGATTTCACGGATCCCGCTCCTGTTCATGACTGTAACACGCGCCTACACCCACAGCCGATATGGCCAGTTGCATCTTCGCCAAAGCGGCGAGGACGGGGCTTATCCGCCTCTCATCATGCTGCATCAAAACCCGTCCTCATCCTGGGAGTATGAGCCGCTGATCGCGGAGATGGCGCAGGATCGCCGCGTCCTCGCCTTCGACACGCCGGGCCACGGGATGAGCGATGCCGCGCCTGCTCCGCTGAGCATGACCGACTATGCCGCAGCCTTCGTCGATGGATTGCAGGCCCTGGGGGTGACCGGGCCCTTCGACCTTTATGGTTATCACACCGGCAGCCTGTTGGCGGTCGAGTTGGCGCTGGCCCTGCCCGATCAGGTGCGGCGCATGGCGCTCACCGGCGTGCCGATGTATCCGTCCGAGGTGATTGCCGCCAAACTGGCCGAGGCCGAGAATTTCCCCACCCCCGACGAGGACGGGACGGTGATCCTCGACCTGCTCACCCGCCTGTGGGCCTATGTGGTCAAGGGGCGCGACAGGCGGCAAAGCCTGCCGCGCGCGATCCGCCAATTTGCCGACAAGGCCTATATCCTCGACCGGTTCACCTGGGGCTACCGCGGCGTCTGGTCCTATGATTTTCAGCGCCTGCGCCAGATTGGCTGCCCGGTGCTGCTGCTGCAACCCCATGAGACGCTGCGGGAGCCCTCGCTGGCTGCGGCAAAATTGATTCCCGACATCACCATCCGCGATCTTGACCACCTCAATCGCGACATCTTTGATATTGCCCCACAGGAGCTTGCCCGTGAATTACGTCTCTTCCTTGGTTGAAAGCGGCCTGCCGATTGCCGACATCTCGCATTCGGTGCTGCATCCCGACTTCATCGCCCGCGAAGTTGCCGCCCGCTATCCGGTGGAAGGCAAGGTCGATGTCTGGCTGCTCTATCGCGGCATGAACGACGTCTATCTCGTCCAGGATGCCAAGACGCGCTATGCCGTGCGCGTGTGGCGCAAGACCTATCGCGACGTGGACGATGTGGCCTATGAACTGAACTTCCTCGCCTTTCTGAAGGACAAGCAGTTCCCCGCAAGCGTTGCCGTGCCCCAGCATGACGGCACGCTCTACTGGAAGGCGGCGACGCCGGAGGGCGCGCGCGCCATCGCCATGTATGACTGGGCCCCCGGCCGCAAGTTTGGCGACATGCTGAGCGAGGAGACCGCCCACAAGATCGGCGCGGCCTTTGCCCGCATGCATCTGCTGGGCGATGAATGGGCGGGCAAGGACCACCGGTTCTCGACCAAGACCGCCAAGGACTACAATATTTCCATGCCGGCGCTGATTGATTTCGTCTACGATCGCCCGGATGACCTGCGCGACTATCCGATCATCGCCGCCAATCTTGACAAGCGGATCGACGAGATGGCCGCCGCCGGCGTGCCGCTGGGCGTGTGCCACCGTGACTTCCACCCTTCCAACGTCCATGTCGACGAGGCCGGGACGATCACGCTGCTCGACTTTGACGCGGCGGGCGAGGACTTCCTGATGCAGGACGTGCAGAACTTCGTCTGGGGCAACCTGTTCTACGGATTTTCAGACAGCTACGGCACCGCTTTCGAGGATGGCTATGAGTCGGTGCGTCCCTTCACCGCCGATGAGGTCGCAAACAAGGAAGTGTTCCTGATGGCCAAGGCGATGCGTCTGGTGGCCGGCATGGCCCATTCCTCCACGGCGGTGGGGCGCGGCACGCTGCGCTTCCGCAGCCTCGACTGGCTGGGCGATTACATCAAGACCCGCGCCCGCGCCAGCGGTCTGCTGTGATGGAGGCGCCCGCCACCCCCTGGCCGCGTGCATCAGCCGCCTGGTGGATGGTGGCGCTGCTGTTTCTGGCCGGCATCTGTTCGGTCATCGACCGTTCGGTGCTCAACATGGTGGTCGATCCCGTCCGCCATGATCTAGGCATCAGCGATAGCCAGATTGGCATGTTGCAGGGGCTGGCCTTCGGCATGTTCTACGCCTTCATGGGCCTGCCCATGGGGCTGGCGGCCGACAGGGTGTCGCGGCGCAATCTGCTGATGGGAGGGATCGCGCTGTGGTCGATCTCCACCATCGGCAGCGGACTTGCCGGCAGTTTCGGCCATCTGTTTGCCGCACGCCTGCTGGTCGGGCTGGGCGAGGCGGCGCTTGGCCCTTGCGCGATCTCGCTCATCGCCGACCTGTTCCCTCCGCACAAGCGCGGCCGCCCGATCAGCATCTACATGACCGGACAGTCGCTGGCGCAGGGCCTGGGCATCATCCTCACCGGACTGGTGCTGGCCCACGCGGCGCGCGGAGGATTTGCCGGCTGGCCGCTGCTGGGCGGCCTGGTCCCCTGGCGCGTCATTTTCGTCATCTCCGGCGGGCTGGGTCTGATCATCGTGCTCGCCATGCTCACCGCGCGGGAACCGTCACGCCGGGGTTCGCTCAAGGCCGATGCGGCGCCCTCCATCAAGGAGAGCGCCGTATGGTTCTGGGCCCACAAGGCGGTGCTGGCGCCGCTATATCTGGGCTTTGCCGTGTGCTTCACTGCGGCTTATGGCGGCGCGGCCTGGCAGCCGACCATGCTCATGCGCGGTTTTGGCATGACACCGCAATTTGTCGGCGCCTGGCTGGGACCGCTCTCCATGGCCTTTTCCGTGGCCGGACCTCTGGTGGGCGGATGGCTGGTCGATCGCTCGATGAAGGCCGGGCGGCCGTTGCTGCGTTTTACGCTTCTTGCCGCGCTGCCGCTGCTGGCGCTGCCTTCGACCCTGGCGGTGTTCGCACCGGGTCCGCATCTGGCGGTGGTTCTCGTGGCCACGGGGAATGCCATTTATGCTGCCTGCGGCACCCTGCTCTTCGCCACGCTGCAATCACTCGTGCCCGCGCGCATGCGTGGCATGTCGATCGCGCTGACCCTGGTGATGAACACCTTGCTGGGCGCGGCCTGCGGTCCCCTGCTGGTTGCCAGTGTCACCCATGGTTTGCTCGGCGATCCTGCCCGGGTCGGCTGGGGCATTGCTTTTGTCGCTGGTCCCTCCGTTCTGGCGGCGGCGGGGCTCTTCGCCCTTGCGCGCCGGACCATTATGCGGTCGAGCGAAGACTTCCTGCAAAGCTCCTGACGCCAGCCTTTTCTTCGGCGCAAGAACCCGCCGGGCCCAAACGCCCGGCGGGTTTTTGTGGTTCGGCCAGCGGCCATGCCCACCATCCATGCTGATGGATTGAGGCCTTCCAGTGCCTTCAGTCGGCGACGGGCTGGTAGATCTGCCCCCGCCTAAGCCGCGAAGGATCAGCGCAAGCTTGGAGCCGGGATCAGCATGATGGTTTTCCGCTAACCGCAGGCCCGTGAGCCGACTTCAAGTCTCCAGTCGCTCCGCCTTTGCGATAGCTGTGACGATGTGGCGGAGCCTGATGCAAGAAAGCCGGACCTGCTTGCAGCAGACCCGGCTTTCGTCCGTTGTCCGGCGATGGGGGAGCGGAGCGCTCCCCCATCTCGTTGACTACATCTTGATCTTGAGTTGTAGACCGAAGGTGCGCAGCTCGGGCAGGCCGACCACCAGAGCCGAGTTATAGGCCAGATGAGCCAGGCTCGGATCGATCGTGTAGTTATCCGCGATCGAGGTGTAGGTGTGGTTGTTGAAGAGGTTCGTGATGAAGGCCTCGACCGTCACATTGTTCCTCGTCACACCGCCACGCAGGTTGAAGATGTGGCGATCGGGCGTGCGCACGATGTTGGCCTCGTTCGACCACTGGCCTGACTTGAAGTTCCAGTCAAAGCGCGAATACCACCGGGCATTCGATGCAGCCGACAGATCTCCGCCCAGATTGATGCCGAAATTGGATGAATACTTCGAGGTGTTCTTCATCTCCTTGCCGGAGAAATCGTAGATGCCGGTCAACTGGCTGACGATGGTGCTCTTGAACTGCTTGATGTCGCTGGCGTTGATCGCCGCGGCGCCATCGAGCGAGATCAGCGGCGACACTTTCCAGCTTCCCTCGACCTCGAACCCATAAAGGTCGACATTGCCGCTGTTCGCCGAGGTGTTGATGAAGGACAGCCCTGTCGCGCTGGTCGGGTCGGGCGCCACGATCGAGATCGCGTTGATCTGGTTCGTCCACTTGGCATAATACAGCGCGGTGCTGTAGCGTAGCGCGCCATCGAAGAGCTTGCCCTTCATGCCCAATTCGTAGTTGGTGATCTTTTCGGGAGAGACCGCCAGCGTCGCCCCGGCGTTGAGCGCGGCCTGCTGGATGTTCGCCGTCTGGCTGAGCACGGACACGTTGATCATGCCCGGGTTCACACCCTTGGCCCAGGAGGCATAGACCATCAGATCGGGCGTGAACTGATAGTTGGCGATCACGCGCGGCGAAAAGTTGCGATAGGTGGCCGAGGCGAGCTTCGACCCGCCGGCATAGTAACCTGCCGGAATATAGGCGCTCGACGCGACAGTCTGTCCGCCCGCAACGGCATAGGCGCCCAGATTGTCGATCTGATAGCGGCCTTCGGCACTGATCGACAGCTGGTCGGTGACATCATAGGTCAGCCCGCCGAAGATGCCGGTGGTCTTGCTGTCGGCCAGGCCACCGGGAATGGGATTGGCATAGGAGAACAGCACACCGCCGCCGCCCTGAACGGCCTGAGCCTTCAGGTAGGAGACGCCAACCACGCCGTGCAGGCGGCCATACTTATAGGCCAGACGGCCTTCCATCGACCAGTCGTTGGTCTTGCGCTCCACCAGATAGGGGAAGTCGAAATAGCCGCGCGGATAAGCGGTGGAGACCAGCGCGCTCGAATCATAACCGTCGAGATCCAGCAGGTCGGTCCACACCTCGCGGTTGTAACCGGCCAGATAGGATGCCGTCAGATGTTCGTCGATGGTCCAGTCCGCAGTGAGATGCGCGTGCTTGCTGATACGGCGCAGGCCATAGCCGTTAACGCCCTCGCTCGGCTTCACCACGCGGCCGGTGGGGTTGGCCAGCCATTGTGCCAGGCCGGGGGTGACATTGGTGTTGGCCGAAATCGGATTGGCCAGTGCCGGCGTGATGCCGCAGATATAGGCATTGGTGATTGCCGTGCCCTGGCCCTGCACGCCGCGGGTGTTGCCCTGGAACGAGCAGTTCGACTGGCTCTTCTGCACGATGGTGCCCGACGGGGTGGTGACATTATAGGCGAAGATATGCCCCTGCGCGCCTTCGCCGTCATTATCTTCCGAGCGCAGACCGAACAGCTTCATCTTGAAATTGTAGGCAGGCTTGAAGACCAGCAGCGCCGTGGCCACCGTGCTCATCTGGTTGCCCAGCTTGGTGCCATCGGCGGCGTTCGTCCACGAACCATTCTTGGCAAAGCGCTCGCCCGTCACGCGGAAGGTCAGCACATCGCCGAAAATCGGGCCTTCGATCGCCCCTTGCAAACGATAGTTCTGGCGGGTCCCCACCATGCCAAGCAGTGAGCCGTGCCACTGATCGGTCGGCTCCTTGGTGGTGACGTTGATGGCGCCGGCAAAGGTGTTGCGGCCATAATAGGCGCTTTGCGGGCCCTTCACCACGTCGATCTGCGCGGGATCCGTGATGGACAGGATTTCCGAAGGCGACGCGACGGCCACGCCGTCGATGAACATCGAGGTCGTGGTGGCCAGGGTCGTGGAGGGTGTGAAACCGCGCAGCACGATCTGCTGGAAGGAGCGGTCCGCGCGGCCCGAGTTGTTGTCGTTGATGTTGATGCCCGGCGTGTTCTGGGCCAAGGTTGACAGCGAGGTGATGCCACGCTGGTTCAGCGCGTCGGACGTCAGCGCGGTGATGGTCACCGGCACTTTGAGAATGTCTTCCGAACGCTTGCGCGCGGTCACCAGAATTTCGCCGCCGCTGTCCTTGTCATCGCTTTTGGGCGCGGCACTGGCGGCATCGCTGGCGTTGGGCGCATCGGCGGCAAAGGCAGGCGCTGCCGCACCCAGAACGGCAAGCAAGGCAAGCATCGAAACCGACACTCCCACTTTGGCTTTCGCATTGCGTGTCTGCATAGTTCCCTCACTAGATAGTTTTATGGTCATGCCGGCGACAAGACCCCCAATTTCCCGCTGCAATAAATGTCATGTTCTCTTTATCGACCTAGGCACAACCGACGCCAAAGCGTCCCCCCGCGAAGCGACACAGGGAAATACATGTTGCAGATGGCGCATGTTGCACACTGCGACAGAAAGTCAGGACGATGCTTTGCGGGCCTCGGCCTGCGTATTCCCCGCGTGTCGTCGCCAGCTTGCTGACCCGACCGAGGAGAAGTGTGCATTGCATCATCACGAACAGGGAGAGGATTTGGTCTGTATTCGCCTGTCGGATGGAACAGGCAGTGCCCCAGTTCAGACCCAAGGCGCGAGCGTTCGCACGCGTCGCAGCGTTCACTAGCCCAGGCGCCGTGGCGGGTAAAGACAAGGATCTGATAAACAACCAGGCGGGCCGGGGCGATGCATTTGCCGCAATGCAGCACACCTCAATCTTTACCTCCGAGGCCCTTTTTCAGAAAGGCGCGGATACGTACAGCAAGGTTTGCGCGCACATCGGCCCAGAACAGCCCAAGGTCATGATAATGCATCACCCCGCCCGGCATGGATTGCAGATCGAGCGCCTGGTCGGGCTGGACAAGCAGCAATCCGGAGACACAGCGCGCCGCGACTCCATGGGCAAGCAGCGGTCGCATCGGCCCCCGGCCCGGATCGCCCGGCACGGCGCCTTGGGCAAGCTCTCTGCCGCCCTCGGGCCTTGCCGCGTCGAACGTGAGCGGATTGATGCAGACCAGTTGCTTGTCCGCACCGTCGCCATAGGTCTTCACATAGGCAGCCTGCGCGACCGTATTGATTTTGGGAATATTCACCTCATCGGCCAGATAGCTGTTCCATTGCAGCACGCAGCCTGTCTGTGCCGGGGTGGCACAGGGGGTCACGGTCTTGAACCGTTTGCCAAATTCGCCCTGAGACAGGTTGATGCCGATGATGTAGGCGGCCACCATCCGCTTTTGCAACGGCTGTCCGTCGATGCGCTTTTCGAGCAGGGTGGCAGCATGGAATGCGCCCTGACTGTGCCCGGCGAGGATAAAGGGCGCATCGCCAATCCGCGCGAGAAAGGCATCGAAGGCCCGCTCGACATCGGAATAGGCCAGGGCAAAGGCTGCCTTCTGCTGCGCGGGCGTGGTAAAGCTGTTGTAGCTGGCCGCGCGATAGCGCGGCGCATAGACCCGGCAACAGCCGTTGAAAATGCTGGCCTGCCGCGCGATGCTGCTCTCGTCCGTCCAGCTATTGGCATCGCTGTCCTGCGTGTCCTCGTTCTGCGCGCCGGTGGGGCTGCGAAAAGTCGTGGGGTGAAGGAAGAAAACAGCCACCTGCGGATGTCTGGCCATCGGGGTCGCTCCGGCCGGCAACGTCCTCCACGCCTGTGACCAGGACGAGGGCAGCGCATAATCGGGCGGCGGTGGCACATCCTGCGCTGCTGCCGGCCACGGCAGGGCCAGCATCAGCGCTGCCAGCAGAACACGCGGCGTAAACACCCGCTCCAAACATTTCATCGCGATTCCCCCTGTCCGTCGCATTGCGCGGCATCATTCCGCCGCAACAGCTTACGCAAAGGCCGCCATGCGCATGAACGTCATGGCGGCCACTAGCGATTGCCTAGACCCAAGCGCCCGCTGGCAAGGCGGGCGTGGGCGGCTCAGTCCTTCACGGCGAGACAAGCATACCAACTGCCGATCAGCGCCCGGCCTTCAGGATGTCCTTCGGTAAAGAAATCGTCCCTGTTCGGATTGAGGACCGCGGTGCCCTTGCGATAGCCCACGCCGATCTTGTCGCGCGCGAAACCGGCCCCCATCGCCACCTTCACCCAGTCGGTGCGGGCGAGCGAGGTCATGAACGGCTCATTGTTGTAATGCGACTCGAAATCGCAGCGCATCTGGTCCCACAGGCTCATATGCTCGTGCCGGGGCGGCACATCGACATGGCACATCACGCCGCCGGGCTTCAGGAGGCGGTGACTCTCCTTGAAGATCTGCCGCATGCCCTTGGCAGAAGTTTCGTGCAGCATCGCCGAGGAGCAGACGAGGTCGAAGCTCTCATCGGCGAAATCGGTGTGTTCGGCATCCTGCTGGCTGAAATGAATGGCCACACCCATGCTTTCGGCGCGCGCATGGCCATAGCGCAGCATCGGTGCGCCAACGTCGAGCGCATGGACCTCGGCATCCGGGAAAGCCTGCGCAATGGCAACCGTGGAATGGCCCACCGCGCAGCCCAGGTCGAGGATGCGCCTGGGCCTGAAATCGGGGAAAAAGCCAAGGACATGGCTGGCCAGCGTATGGCCGCGCCCGTCATTCTTCCAACCGCCATTCAGGTTGCGCAAATAGGTCGAGGCGAAACGGTCATAGAGCGCGCCCGCGCGAAAATCGACGTCCGACGTATCGGTGATATAGCCGCCCGCCATCCGGTGATGGTCAATCGCGCTGATGTAGCGCGGCATGGCCAGATCGGGGTTCAACCGCAGCGACCCCTTGGGCGCGGCGCTCTGCTCGGCCACCTTGCCGGCCAGTTCGTCATATTGCCGGTCGATCGCGCCATCCAGCGCCTGCCAGATGCGATCCTGATAGAACAGCGACAGCGTCAGCCAGTATTGATGCAAGGGCTGGCTTTCCAGCGCCCCGCGCACCTCGGCACTGCGGGTCGGCGCTTTGCCGGTTTTCGCGGTCACCTCCGGCACGATCACCTCGTCCAGCAGGCGCCGGTCGAGCGGGTCCATCTTCTGATTGGTCCACAGCCGCATGGCCAGGAAATGATCCTCCAGCGCCTGCTCGTCATGCGTGGCCTGAGGCATGACGGCGTGACCGAAATGCGCGTAAGCGGAAAGGTCTGTTTGGGCAAGAGTGGCCATCGGGATAACCTCTTCAGTTTGCATCGGCGGCAACGCGCGCCAGTTCGTTTTCATAGGCGGCCTGGTCGGCCAGCGCTTCGGGCATCAACCTGTCGCGCGCCACCCCCAGCACCCGATCATAGACCTTTTGCCGATAGGCGCCACGATAGGCGCGCGCTTCATCATCGGGGTGATAGGCATCAACATGAGCCGGACCATGCAGCCCGGCCGCATGCAGCAGCCGCTCATTGGCATCGAGCCGGTCCTTCAAGACCATCACCTCGCCCAGCAGCGCCAGCACCATGCCGGCCAGCGCATCCTGCGTGGCACTCTCCAGAACCACGGGCTGGCTGCCTTTGGAACGGCTGGTCCGATCCACGTTTTTGCGTTCAACCACGGTCTTGCTCCAAACTGAAACGAAACAGCCGCCCGGTCCGGGCGCGAATGTCCTTCTTGTCGAGATCCGGCCCATGGGCCTCCTCGGTCACCGCATCCTTGGCCTTCAGGTCATAGCCTGTCTGGCTGGAGAGCAGGACGACGAGTTGCGTGTTGGCCTCGATGGCAAAGGGAAACTCGTGCCATGTGCCGCGATGCATGGCAAAGCCGGCGCTGCCATCGAAATAGAAGGCTTGCACGGCGGAAAGATCAGGCAGATCGCCCTCGCACGGCGGAGCCATCACCGCGACAAAGGGCTTGCCGCCCAGCGGGATGAAGGCCTGCGTATGCTGGGCATGCCGCTCCATATAGCGCACCTCACCCGGGCGGGGGTCCATGTCGGCCAGGGTGATCTCGACGGGATGGTCGCATTCGAAGGGGGCTGGGTAACTCATCCGCACCGCGCCCTTGTAGAAATCCACAGCCACGCTCTTGGCGCCGCTGGCCGCGCCGATGATCGCGCCAAAGGGGGCCAGCGCCTCGGCCGTGGCAGGCTGGGGGACAAGGGTGATGATGTCTGTCATCAGATGCCTTTCCACATACGGGTGAGAACGTCGTTGCGGTTGATGAGATGGTGTTTGAGGGCCCCTGCGACATGCAGTGCCAGCAGGGCGCCGCCCAGCCACAGGCACCAGACATGGATGTGGGCGAAGAGGCGATATTTGAGCAGGACCGGAGCATTCCACGGGACCGGCGGCACGATATGCGGGATAAACCCGTGTGGGCCAAAGCCGTTCAAACCGAAAAACCACAATTCGGGCGCCGGATAGCCCGCACCTGCCGCCATTGAGGACAACGCCGCCCAACCCGAAAGCGGCAATGCCAGCAGCAACAGATAGAGAAGCCCCTGAACGCAGGCGGCCAGCGCCACTTCAGAGCGTGAGGAATGTGCGGGCAGCGGCGGATGCCCAAGCGTCAGTCGCCACGCGATGCGAAATGCCACCGCGATGAGCAGCAGCAGGCCAAGCGTGTGATGGACCTGGCTGGAAAGTAGATGGCTCGCCTTGCCCGCAGGATCGCGCGCCACATAGGTCCAGCTCATGATGAGCCCCGCCGGCGCTTCGACCGCGATGGCGAACGCCGTGCCCCAATGCAGCACACGTGCCATGCGATTCCAGCCCGATACGGCTGCTTCTCCCATCGACGACTCCTTTGTCGGCCCCCTTGGCTTGGCCAGTCTGGAGCCGAACAATGCATTGGTGGCGCGCGGAGCCCGGCATGCTTCTCCCAATTTGCCCGCACAACGGATACTCGCCACCATGCTTTGTCCCGCGCCTGACGGAAAAGAACCGGCTGCTGGGGCGCGCCTTCAGGTCGATCCCGATCCTGCCCCAGGCATCAGATCGCAGGCTTTGCCGCTCTGATGGCGCAAAAGCGCGACAAGTGCCCGTTCGCGCGCACTCAGCCGCGTTCCGCTGCGGCGGAACAGGCCGGCAGGGCGGCTGTAGACGGGATTGCCCATGTCCAGCGCCACCAGTTGGCCCTGCGCAATGAGATCGGCAAAGGTCGAATGATCGCCAAGGCAGATGAAGTCCCCGGCCAGAAGCGCGCCGCGAATGACCGTCAGCGACGAGGTGCGCATGGCAATGGGCGGCACGGGCAGATCGCGCTGGATGAACATGCGCGCCCAGCCCTCCACCAGATTGTCCTGATCAGGCACGATCCAGTGCGCCTGCGCCAGCGAGGCAAGGTCGGGAATGCCACCGGCAAACACCCGATGTCTGGAGCGCACCATCACGCTGGCGCGCTCCTCGACCAAAGGCTCGAAGGTCAGTCCGTCAAGATCGAGCCATGGCGCGCGCGCGCCCAGCGCCAGGCTGATCCGACCCTCGCGCAGCGCGGCCAGCAGCGTGGCCGCAGTGCCCTCCACCACATGAAAGCAGGCATCGCCATCCTCGGCCACCATGGACGCCAGCGCCTCGGGCAGGCGGCGTGCGGCAAAGGTTCCGTCGCTGCCGATCATGATCCTTTCCGCACCGCCACCGCCGCGCAGGGCGCCAATGGCCGCAATCGCCCGCGCCCGCTCCGCCAGGATCATGCGGGCACGCGGCAACAGTTCCTCGCCCATGGCGGTGAGCAAGGCGCCATGGGCTCCGCGCTCGAAGAGGCGCGCATCCAGATCCTGTTCGAGCAACTGGATCGACCGGGTGAGCGAGGGTTGCGACACCGACAGGGCCTGCGCCGCGCGGTTATAGCTGCCAAGGTCGGCCACGGTGACGAAACGGATGAGCTGGCGAACGTCCATAACGGTGATCCTGCTCCTCTCCGCGGCTTTTGCCCATAGGCATTGCGCATAACAATGAGAAAAATTTGAATGGATTGCGCATAGCAAATGGCGGATCGTCCGTGCCGACCTTTACTCAGGAGACCCCCGATGACGATGCCTTCCCTTGCCCATACGCTGGGCGATCTCGAAATCATCGGCATCGTCAACCACCGGTCGGGCGGAGTCGGCGATCCGCCACCTGCCCATGATTTCGAACCGGACTTCATCCGCGATGTGGCCCGCCTGCAGGAAGCTGCCGGATACGACCGGGTGCTAATCGCCAACGCCGCCACCATGCCCGAAAGCTTTGCGCTGGGCACCTTTCTTGCGCCCCAGACCAGCCGCCTCGCCTTCATGATGGCGCACCGGCCCGGCTTCATCGCGCCCACCGTGGCCGCGCGCCATCTGGCCACCATCGACCGGCTGAGCGGCGGGCGGGCCGGCGTCCACATCATCGTTGGCGCCGACGACCGCGAGGTGCAGGCCGATGGCGCCTTCAACACCAAGGAGCACCGCTATCGCATGGCGGGGGAATATGTGGAGGTGATGCGCAAGATGTGGTCCACGCCCACCCCCTTCGACCATGAGGGCGAATTCTACACCTTCAAGGGCGCCCATGCGATGGTGCGCCCGGAAAAGGGAGCGATCCCCGTCTATTTCGGCGGCACGTCCGATCTGGCGCTCGACATGTGCGGGCAATATGCCGATGTCTATGCGCTGGCCGGGGAAACCCAGGCAGGCGCGGGTGCACTGGCGGCGCGCGCCCATGCGGCAGCGGCGCGCCATAATCGCCAGATCAAGGTGCTGATGACCATGGTCATCATTTTGGGCGAGACGGAAGCTGCGGCCAAGGCGCGTGCCGCGGCGCTTTATGACAAGGTGGTCGCGCAGGTGAATGCCGGCGCGCGCGGCATCATGGCCAATCACGAAAAGGACGGCGACAAGGCATCGGCCGGTGCGTTCCAGCGCCTGGCCGAGCAGGCGGCGCAGGGCGAATGGCAGGACCAATGCCTGTGGACCGGCCTCAACAAGGCGTATAACGGGCGCGGCAACAACAGCGTGCTGGTCGGCACGCACGAACAGGTGGCCAGCAGCCTGATGCGCTATCGCCAACTGGGCATCACCCGCTTCCTGCTGCGCGGGCCCGACCAGATCAATGACGCGGTCGATATTGGCGGCAAGCTGGTGCCCAACCTGCGCCGCATGATCGCCGAGCAGGAAACCCAACCGGCCTGAGGCCCCATGCCATCGACGGTTCTCCCCACGCCGATGGCCGAGATGGACCTATTACCATGACGATCACTCCCTACACCGCCGCGCTGTGCCGCCCGGCGACCCGCTCTGTTTTTGGCGACAAGGGCTTTGACAGCGCGGCCATGCGCGACAATCTGGCGCTTTATGCCCGGCTGATCCGCGAAGCGGCCGACCGGCATGGCGCGCGGCTGGTCATCTTCCCGCAATTTTCGCTGACCCATTACACCATGCTGGGCCAGAATGTGTGGCATGATGCGGCCATTACCCTGCCGGGCGTGGAAAGCGAGATTCTGGGCGCCGCCTGCCGCGCGGCCAATGCCTATGCCGTGGTGCAGACGGCGGAAAAGCACCCGGCCTTTCCCGGTCGCTATTTTCTGTCCGTTGCCATCATCACGCCGCAGGGCGAGGTCGGCATGGTCTATCGCAAGACCTATGCAATGTCCCTGCGCACCAGCCCGGGCGATCTTCTGGAGCGTTTTCTGGAAGTCTTTGGCCCCGAGGCGCTGTTCCCTGTGCTGTCAACGCCGCTGGGCAGGCTGGGCACGCTGGTGGGTGCCGAAGTCCACTGGCCCGAGCCGGTGCGCGAGCTGGCGCTGAAAGGTGCGGAAGTAATCTGCAACCCGGTCGCCGCTGTCGAGACGATCGACTATCTCAACCGCCCGGGTGCGCTGATCGTGCGGCCGGTGCGCGCCTTTGAGAATGTCGCCTATCTCGCCATGCCCAATTATGCGGAAGGCAAGGTGTCCAGCGAGGCCTATGACTTCAACGGCGGAGCCATTGGCCGCCGGGTGGATGACACATGGACGCTGGCAACCATCGACATAGCCGCGCTACGTGCGGCCCGCGCCGCGCCGACCGCCAATTCACTGGCCCAGATCCAGAATGATCTGCACCGGGGGCTCTACCAAAGCCCGATCTGGCCCGCCAACCGCTTTGCCGATGCGCCGCCTGCCGATTTTCAGGCATTGATTGAGGAGGAGCAGGCCGCCAAGCGGCGCCTGGAATCACACTGGCCGCAATGGCCCAATTAGCGAGTTCCGGTTGGGAGGGAGAGTGACTCGCGCCACTCTCCTCCCCTTCAGCCAGCCACCACCGCCTCGCGCGCCAATGCCTGCGTGCGGGCACGCAAAGCCGGGATGATATCGCGACCTATCCTCGCCGTATCGGCCAGCCAGTCGAAGCCGGTGATGAGGAAATTGTCGATCCCCACATGCCAATAGCGCGTCAAGGCCTCGACCAGCGTATCGGGCGAGCCGACCAGGCACATCACCTGCAGCCGGCCCTGCGTGGCCTTGGTCAGTCCGGTCCAGAGTTGCGGATCATCGGCCAGACCATCGGCCTGCGCAGCATGATCCACCGCCGCCGCCGCCGCTGCGCCAAGGTCGCGGCCCAACAGACCAAGCCGGGCCTGCTTTTCTTCCACCGCGCGCAGCAATTGCGTGGCGCGGTTCCAGGCGGCCTCGTCGCTGTCGGCCACCACCAGCCGCATGGACATGGAAAAGCGCGGATTGCGCCCAGGGGGGGCCGCCTGCGCGCGCAGCTTGCCCACCAGTTGGGCGACCTGCGCCACGCTGCCCGGCGCCATGGCATAGACATCGGCCATCTCGGCACCGTAGCGCAGGCCCAGTTCCGAAGTGCCCGCCCAGAACACCGGAATGGTGCCGTGGACCGGGTGCACCTCGCTGAAGGCGGCATTGCAGCGATAGAAGTCACCTTCGTGATCGAAAGGCTCGCTGCTGGACCACATCTTGCGCAAAACTTCGACATATTCGCGGCTGCGGTGATAGCGCTGGTCCTTGGTGAGGTAATCGCCATCGCATTGCGTTTCGACATCGTTGAAAGCGGTGATGATATGCACGCCGGCACGCCCGCCGCTCAACTGGTCGAGCGTGGCCAGCGCCCGCGCCGCCATCGTGGGAGCGATGAAACCGGGACGGTGGGCGATCATCAGCTTGAGCCGGGTGGTGGCCGCCGCGACCCAACTGGCCGTGACCAGACTGTCGGCCGAGCGGGCGTTCTGCCCGATCAGCACCCGATCATAGCCGGCCTGTTCATAGGCGCGGGCAATCTCGGGCACAAAGGCCGGATCATAGACGGGCGCCTGCGGGCTGACCTCAGACCCCCGATAGGGCGAAATAAGGCCGACGATCTCGATCGGGTCGGCTGGCGACATCATGCTTCTCCCGGCAACGCGTTTTCAATCAGATCGTCAGGCTGTAACTGGTAGCGCGACACGGTCATGATGCCCGCCAGCATGGATACCGCCGGCACCACCGCGACGCAGATCGCCACGGCATGGATGGCCTGCACGCTCTGCGCAATGGGACCGCCCATGCTGGACGATACATAGCCCATCGCCGACAGAAAGGCGCCCATTGCGGCCAGCGCCGCAGCCGAGGACAGCTTGTCGAGCAAGGTGGTGAAGCCTGCAAAGACGCCCTCGCGCCGCTCACCGCTGCACACGAAATCATAGCGCACAGCGTCCGACAGCATGGCATAGGCGCACAGGATCGTGCCTCCACCCGCCACCCCGCTCAGGAAACCGCGCAAGTTGCTGAACGCCGCCAATTCGCCCGGCCCGGCCAGCAGCCAGGTCAGGTTCACCAGCCCGAACAGCGCCATGGCAATGATATAGCCCGACTTCTTGCCGATCACCCGCGAGAACACCACCCAGCCCGGAATGGAGCCCACCATGCCAATGGTGGAGAAGAGGAAATAGCCCGAGAGCCAATTGTCCGGCGCGCGCAGCACATAACGGCTGAAATAGGCGAGCGCCGCCGATCCGATCGCCGTGCCGAACAGCAGGAACACGTGGGTAATCGCCAGAATACGGAAAGGGCGGTTCAACCAGGCCAGCCGCGACTGCGCCACCAGATTGAAAGGCCGGGGATGTTCGGGCGGGGCGGTGCGCGGCGCGCGGGCCAGCAAGCGTACCGCCAGCACAGTGGCGAGCAGCACCACAGCGCCGATTGCCGATGCCATCACCAAATGCGCGTGACGGCCAGGGCCCATGCGGGCGAGGATCAGGCCCGGCACCGTGGTGCCGATCAGCAGCCCTGCCGCATTGCCATAGACCCGCCAGCCCATCAGCCTTGTGCGCTCATGCGGGTCGGGCGAGCTTTCCACCACCATGGCAAAGCCGGGAATGGTCAGCAGCGTGTAGCCGCTGGCATGGATGATGAGCGCTAAAGTCACGAACAATTGCGCCAGCAACACAGAGCCCATATCAGGCGCGCCGAACAGCATCAGGATACCCAGCGGCATCGCCACCCCGCCCGCCAACAGGAAGGGCAGGCGCCGCCCCCAAGGGGTGCGGACCCGGTCGCTCAGCGCGCCCACAGCCGGGTCGAGCACGCCATCGTAAATCTTGACCAGCGCGAAGATGAGCCCGGCGGTTCCAGCGGAAATCGCGAGGCTGTCGGTCATGAAGCGCAGGCCCAGCACGGTCACGATGTTCTGCCCGGTGGCATGGGCCACCGGGATCAGGGCGGAGCCCAGACGGATCGCCCAGCGATTGGCCCGAGGCGGCGCGGATGCGATGGCGTCCATTCTTGCAGTATCGGCCATGGTGGGGCTCCCGGTCTGTGCTGGCAGGGTCAAGCGTCAGTTGCCCACAAGCGTGACGCTGATATCGGCAATCCCTTCGCGCATCTTCTTCACCTCGGCATATTCGGGCGAGTTCCAGAAGCGCAGTGCCGCTTCCCGGTCGGGCCATTCGGTAACCACCACCGAGCCCCCATCCTCGCCCGGTCCTTCAAGCTGGACAGCTCCGGGTGCACGAATGACATAGCGCCCTCCGAACTGCTCGGTGAGCTTGGCGGCGGCCGGGCCATAGCCCTGCATCAACGCCTCACGATCGTGGACGCGCGCGTTGACGATGAACCATGCGGGCATGTGGTGAACCTTTCCGTTATTGGGTTTTGGTCGCAGGTTTCTCAACCCGCGAGAGAAATGCATCGAGGTCGGCGCCCGTCTTGTCTGGCAGTTCAAGCATGGGGTAATGGCCGACATCGGGGTAATGGATCAGCGTGACGGGCGCGTTGGCGAACTGCTTCACCGCCTTGTCGGCCAGATAGGTGGGCAAGACGATGTCCCTGTCCCCCCATTGCAGCAGGATCGGCACCCTGATCTGGGCCGCCTCGGCCCCGGCACCTTTCTTCCAAAGCGACTTCTTGTTGGCCTGATAATAGGCACGAACGCGGGCAAAGCCGCCTTGCAGATTGTTGGTATCGTAATACCAGTCGACCGTTTCGTCCTTCAGCCTTGATGGCGTGCCGTAGAGCGAGGAGAGCGTCCAGCGGTAGAAGAACTTGGGATAATAGTTGGGCACGACATTTTCATGCATCCAGATCGTAGCGGTCTCGGCCCAGTTCACATGGGTGGGCGGCGGCGCTTCGAGCGGCAGGGTTGAAAGCGCGAGCGCCGTCACCTTGTCGGGATGGGCCGCGGCATAAAGGACCGAGAGCGTTGCCCCGCTCGACGAGCCGACGATGGCGAAATGGTCGAGTTTTTCCTGCTCGACGAAGGCTTCCACCAGCTTCATCACGCCCTGCAGGCCGGTCGAAGGCCTTGGGTCGATGCTGAGTCCATAAGGCGGCCAGTCGATCCGGATAACGCGATGGCGGGTCTTGAGCCGGTCGGCCCAGGCGTCCCAGATGCGCAGGTTCGACATGGAGGAGTGAAGCATCAGCACCACCGGCCCCTGCCCCTCGTCGCGCACATGGAGCGTGACGGCACCCACCTTGACGAATTTCGAGGGCGGACCAGCCCAGCGCTCCTTCACCTGCTCCCAGGATGGGTTGAAGGCGCCGGCACGCATCAGGCCCAGCGCCGCGCCGCCTGCCACCACTATGGCCAGCAGCGCCATGCCGACCCATTTCATCAAGCTTTTCATAGGGCCAGTTTCCCCGTCATGCCGCTGATTGAGGTCCAGCTTATGCTGGCCTGGAGGTGCCGCGATGCGCTTCCTCGCAATGGCCGCCAGCCGGATAGGGGTCATGAAAAGGCCGCAGACTATGTCGCCTGCGGCCTTTCACGCTGTCTCGCGCCGCGATCAGGATTTGGGCGCGAAGGGATTGCCCGGCGCCGGAGGCGGCTGGGGCGGGGTCCAACCGGCAGGCACAGGCGCGGGCTTCTGCTCGCGCGCATAGTTTTCCAGGCTGGAGAGCGAGGGCCCGTAATCGGTCTCGGGCGCGTGCAGCCATTTTTCATCCATCGCCCGCGCGGCAGCCACCAGATCGGCGGGCAGACCCGCGACGCCGTTGGGGATGGTGGAAAAATGGGTGAAATAGGTCATGTGGCCGGGCGCCTGACCCATGAGCATCCAGGGCAGCCAGGGCGTGATCCGGCTCCACGACCCGATGTGGGGAATGTGGGTGAGGTTCGGGTTCTCGACATCTTCTTTCTTGGCCACATAGATGAACTGTTCCGACACACGGTTCATCGTGCCCGAGCTTTCGCGCGGCCATTTATCGGGCTGCAGCGCGTTGGGGTAGATCATGTCGACGCCCGTGTTGAGGATCATCGTCCCGTTCGGACCCCACTGCCAGTCCTGCAGGAAAGGCTTGGGGTCGTGCTTGGCTTTTTGCAGCCCGCCATAGCTGGGCGGTTCGGGCACAAATTCGCTGATGGTGAAGTTGAAGGGATCGTTGGCGATGGGCACCACGCGCACCTGCTCGCCCGTATAGGGGTTGTGCCAGGTCTTCAGGATCTCATTCGTGTGAAGATCGCGGTAGAACACGATTTCCCGCAGCATGCGGCGCCATGAGCCATCGGCCTGCCGATTGATACGCACGAAGGAAAAGCCCTCGACATTCATCAAGGGGCGCACCGGCTCATTGTCGCGCACGCCAAAGATCTTGCCGCGCAGCCAACCGCATTTTTCCTTGCCGGGCTCGATGTCTCCATCGAGGCGGGCGTAGGTGTCGCGCGTCCACTTGGGGTCGTTGAAGTCGATCTTGGTGATAAAATCGATCTTGGGCTTGCCGGTTGCTGCCGTGCCCTCTTTGGCCGCCATCGCATTGGCTGATGCGGGGAGGAGCGTTGCCCCGGCCGCCCCCATCGCCATGCCGGCCATGCCCAAAGCGCTACGCCGGCTCACTTTCATATCATCCATCTGACCGCCTCCACGTCCTCATTCTATCCTGAAAGCAACCTTTCGCATTGCCGCCCCCCCTTCACGTAGGCTCATGCGCCTTCTCCACCTGACGGATAGCACCGGCGGCCGTTTTGGGACCCGACCCAGGCGGCCGTGGAGCGCGAGCGCCCGCGCCTATCCAAAGGCAGCGTGGCGCATGCGGGACAAGGAAGAAGGGCGGCCCACCAAGGCCGCCCTTTCCTATTTCATCATCAAACGTACCGGCAGATTGGGGCTCACCGCAGCATCGAGCCTGACCCGGGCCCGGTGATCCCCCCTGCCATAGGCCGCGAGGAAGAGACCGGCGATGCGGTTCGCGTCCTTGATGCCCTGAACCGCGGGCGGCCCCTTCTGGCTGAAATCGCAGATCAGCCCGCCGAAATAATGGCTTACCCCTTCCAGCACCAGCCCATAGCGATGCCCACCGGGAGCCGCCGCCTCATAGGCGTCGAGATGGGCCTTCCACGGCTCAGGCTCTTTCGGATCGGCGCCCGGCATCACGTCGATCGTGCCGGTCTGGATGATGGCGGGCACGGCGAGCTTGCCATACCCCTCCTTCGTGATCAGCACCGGGATGGCCGGCGGCGGCGAAAAGGCGATCACCGCCCTGGCCTTGCCGTCGCACTGCGGTCCGGTCCAGCCGGGCGGGGGCACGCTTTGCGCGCCTCCCAGCACCAATGCCGTCAAACCGCCATAGGAATGACCCATCGCCACATAGGGAACGTGGCCGATATGGTCGGTCAGTGCCGCGAAATCCTCAAGCCGTGCCTTCCATGAAGCCAGACCAGGATAGTGGGCCGTGTCGGGATGCTCGCGCGAATCGACATGCAGCGGGGCCAGAACACGCCACCCCGCCGCCACGACCGGCCCGAGGATAAGGTCATAATAGTGGGGTGCCGAGGCCGCACCGTGGCTGAAGAGCACTGTGCCCACCGGTGTTCCGACCGGGTTCCACTGGGTGACGGTGATGCGCCGCCCCCCCGGGCCGGTCAGGTCAAAGCGGCTCGGCGCGGGCATGGCCTGCGCCATGGCGGGCGCGCCCATCCAGGCAACACCAGCCGCACCAAACGCCATGGCGGCGCGACGGGACAGCCGCATGGTTCAGTTGCCCTTTCTGAGATAGGCGATGATGGCCTTGCGATCCTCGGGCTTTTGCAGACCGGGGAACATCATCGTGGTGCCCGGTACCAGTCGCTGCGGTCCGGTCAGCCATTTGTCGAGCGTCGCCTCATTCCACACCAGGCCCGATTTCGCGAGCGCCGGGGAGTAGTGGAAACCGGGCACCGAAGCCGCCTTGCGGCCCACCACGCCCGACAGGTTGGGGCCCACCTTGGCACCGGCACCCGGCTGGAACGCATGGCAGGCAGCGCACTGCAGAAACAGCACCTTGCCGCGTGCTGCCGGATCGCTGACCTGTGCCTGCGCGCCACTGGTCAGCGCGAGACCGGCGACAATCGCACCGGCGACCGAGGCCCAGTGCTGGAAAACTTTTACCTTCATCTCATTGCTCCTTCATGTCGCCGGCCACGACCGCGACAATTGTCCTGACGGACAAGGCCACACCGCACCGCAAGCTGCGGCCTTGTTCGAAACTGCGTCGCGCTGTCCGCTTGCCATGGTCCAGCAAGGCATGATGCCGCGATAGGGACAATCAAAAAGCGCGCGGCAACCTATCTCCGCAGAGCGAACAGGCACGGCCTGCCTCAGAGCGAGGCCGGGGGCGTTGCCGGCAAGCGGTAGCGACTGAACACGGCAAGCGCGAGCAATTGCATCGTGGCCGGGATCACGCTGTAAAGCAGCACGATGCCGGTGACCGCGTGGGGCGTTTGCTGCCCTGCCCCCCCGGTGGAAGAGACAAAGCCGAAAGCGCTCATCACCAGCCCGGCAATTACGGGCCCCATGGCAAAGGCCAGCTTTTCCAGCGCGGAAAACAGCCCCGCGAAAACGCCTTCATTGGCAACGCCGGCCAGACGCCGCTGGTAATCCACCGTATCGGTCATCATCGAGAGTGCCAGCAGAATGAAACCGCCGTTGACGATGCCGATGACAACAGCCCGCACCAGCACCAGCACATGCTGGGTGCCCAGCGCCTGTCTGCCGATATGGCCGATGACATCGTCGGCGGGGCGCACCCATAGCCAGGTGACCGTCACCGCCACCCAGACCAGCGCCGCCGCGACATAGGCCCGCGGCTTGCCGATCCGCCGGGGCAGCCACAGCCACAGGGGCTGCGCTGCCAGACTGGCGATCGACATGCACAGGATGAACAGCGGGATCAGCCAGATCGCCTGAATGGCATAGAGGAAAACGAAGCCGATCACCGTATAGCTGGCCGCCTGGCCGATGTTCGACACGAAACTGGCCAGCAGCAGGACAAGAAATGGCCGGTTCCGGCGCACCACCGCCAGTTGCTGCATCAGACTGCCCGGAACGCTGCCCGCCAGGATGAGCGGCACACGGCGCATGCCCGTGGCCGTCACCAGCATTGAAACGAGGCAGACCGCGCCCAGCACATAGCTCATCATGTGCCACCCCCGCGCGCCACCGCCGAAATGCTCGATGAGCGGCTGGGCCACACCCACCCCCACCAGCACGCCGATGATGGCAAAGACCATGCGCAGCACCATGATGCGGTTGCGCTGATGCGGGTCGCCCGACAGTTCGGCCGCAATGGCCAGATAAGGCACGGAGTAGATGCTGAAGGCGGTGGACCCGATAAAAAACAGGCCGCAGATGGCCAGCGCCGCCAGCCAGGGGCTGGGATAGGAGGTGCCGGCAAACAGCGCCACAAAGGCGAGTGCCGTGCCCAGGGCCCCGGCCATGAGAAAGGGCGTGCGGCCATGGCGCGCCTTGACCCGGTCCGACCAGGCCCCCACAAGTGGATCACACAGGATCAGCCACAGCTTGGGGCCCAGCACCACAAGGCCAGCCAGCCACGCCGGAACGCCTAGCATGGTCGTCATGAACAGGGGCAGCAGCACAGCCGGCGTGTCACGAAACACCTGCGCCCCCAATTGACCGATGCCGTAACGCAGGACGACACCGCCCGGCACCGTGTCGGGCACCGCTCGCGCAGGACGCACAGGCTCGCCACCCCCTGCCTGATCGTAGCCGGACATCGGCGAGGACATGGTCATGAGGCTTGTTCCTGATCGAGGGCGGGCGACAATTCGCCGATGACACGGGGCAAGACAGCAGTCATCCTATCCAACGATGGGCAAGGGGAGAAGGCACCGCAACTTATCCGCCCTGCGGAGAGCCCGGCACGGGGCGGCATGGATCTTGCCGTTGCTGAAGAGAATCTGGGTTGGCCGGGCGCCTATCCGCTCTACGGATGGCGGGAGGACGGGCGTTGCCCTCGGGCGGCCTTACCATGCGAACTCCTGCCGCAACCCTGACAAAGGCTGGCCATGACCGATCACAATCACACCGCCTTGGGGGAATTTCGCCGGGGATGGGGCATCATCCTCTCCGCGCTTCTGGGCATCGGGCTCGGGATGGCCTCGCTGCCCACCTATTCCATGGGGCTCATCACCCCTCTGCTCGTCAGGGATTTCGGATGGTCGGTGGGGCAGATCATGGTCTGCCTGTCGATCATCACGCTGATCTCGATCGGCGGCGCGCCGGGCTTTGGCTGGCTTACGGAAAAATATGGCGCGCGGCGCATTGTGCTCATCGGCCTGCCACTATGGGGCCTGAGCATGGCGGCGCTGGCCCTGTCGAACGGCTCGCTCACCCGCTTCTACCTGACATGGGTGGCGATCGGCCTGACCGGATCGGCGACGCTGCCCATCACCTTTACCCGCACGGTCAACCGCCGGTTCGACAAGGCCAAGGGGCTGGCGCTGGGACTCTCGATGATGGGCACCGGACTGTTCGGCTTTTTCGGCAAGCCGGTGCTGGCACTGGTGTTGAACGATCATGGTTGGCGGGCCGGATTCCTGCTGCTGGGCGCCCTGCCGGTGCTGGTGGCCTTTCCCGCCGCCTTTCTGCTGCTGCGCGAGGATGAAAGGACCCTGCCCGATGGCCATCATGTGCCTGTCGAACGACCGGGCCTGTCCTTGGCGCAGACCCTGCGTGACTGGCGCTTCTGGCTGATGGCCGCGGCTTTGCTGCCGGTCTCCTTCGCGCTGGGCGGACCGGTTCCCAACCTCGAACTCATCCTGAGGGACGGCGGCCTGACCCCGGCGGCCATCATCACGGTCACCCCGCTCTTCGGGCTGGCATCGATCACCGGGCGGCTGGCGGGGGGCTGGCTGCTCGACAGGATCTGGGCGCCCCTAGTGGCTTTCGTGCTGCTGTCCCTGCCGGCGATCAGCCTGCATTATCTTGGATCGGGCGGGCTGGACGTTGGCCACGCCCGCGAGGCGGTGTTCCTTCTGGGCTTTGCGCTGGGCATCGAATATGATGTGGTGGCGTTCATGACGGCGCGCTATTTCGGCCTGCGCGCCTACGCTCCCATCTACGGTCTGCTGTATGTCTGCTTTGCCGCTGGCGCGGGCCTGTCTCCGGTGATCTTTGGCCATGACCATGATGTGCATGGCAATTTCAACCGCATGCTCACCGCCTGCGCGGTGCTGCTGGTAGTGTCGGCGGCCAGTTTTCTGTTCCTGGGCCGCTATCGCAGCTTCCCGGCGCCAAAGCCCCGCGATCACTCGCCAGTGCGATAGGGGCCCAGACGGACGATCAGCACCACCACCAAAACCAGCGCGACGGCCGAGCCGATCAGCGCCGCGCGGTACCCGCCTGTCGTATCCACACTGACGCCGAACAGCGAGGGGCCCAGAGCCGCGCCAAGGCAGAACACGCCCAGAATAACGCCATAGGTCGCGCCGTAATTGCGCATGGCGGCATAGCGGCTGGTGAAAAAGGCCAGCATGTCAACCTCGGCCCCGGCGGCTAGACCCAGCATCAGGGCCGCTGGCAGAACCGGTCCGCCTGTCAACAGCAACACGCAGGCTAGCGAGGGCAAGGCCATGAAAGCGGCTGAAACGTAAGGCGCGTGAAACCGGTCGAACAACCAGCCCACCACCACCCGCGCCATGATAACGGCAACGCCAATGCTGGCCGCCATGCTGGCGGCAGACACAGGCGCCATGCCCCGGTCAACCAGCATGGGCACCAGATGAACGATCAGCCCGGCAACAACGACCCCGACCAGGAAGGCGATCAACAGCGTGATGCCGATCGGCCGGTTCCACTCAAAGCGCCCGGCGATGATCTGGCGCGTCGCCATCGGCGTGGCCTGCTTCATCGTGAGGCTGAGCGCCAAACCCACCTCAGCCGAAGCGCCGGCCATGACCCTTGTCGCCTGCCGCCAGCCATCTGCCGCGAACATCGGGCCCAAAAGAGCAGGGACAAGCGCCGCCGCCAGCCCCGTGCCCACCAGCATCAGCCCCAGTGCCAGTCCACGCGCCTTGTCGAACCGGGCGGCCACCATTCGCGCCCAGACGGCAGGTGTGGTCGCGCCGCCCGCCAGCGAGATGATCAGCCACAGTCCATACCATTGCCAGACCGACGGATGGGCAAGCGACATGGCCAGCAGCGCCAAGGGCATCGCCAGATAGGAAGCCAGCACCAGCCAGCGCACTCCCACCCGGTCCACCATGCGGCCAACCAGCGGAGCCGAAAGGAAAATACCCAGTTGCTGAAACATGGCCGCGCCCGACACCTGCGCGCGCGTCCAGCCAAATTCCGCCTGAACCGGTTTGATGTAGAGGCCCAGCGAATAGAAGCCGATGCCCATGGTTCCAAAGCCCACGCCCAGCGCGGCGGCCAGCACGATCGGCCAGTGACGGATGAGTTCTTCGCGCTGCGAAGGCGACATGGTATCCTGCATGGCGCCCATGGTGAGCCAGGATGGGCCGGGCAGCAAGCTGGCTGGCGCGAATGTTCCGACAGACGGATGGCCCGCATCAAGCTATCCGTCTGCTCATCAAGCCCTTTCCACCCCCTCTGCCATGGGCGCCGGTTCTTCTGAGCCGCTGCCGTCAGGCATTAACGGCCATGCACACCATCTTGAGGTTCAGATAATCATCCATGCCATAATGCGACCCCTCGCGGCCCATGCCTGACTCCTTGACACCGCCAAAGGGCGCAACTTCTGTCGAGATCAGCCCGGTATTGACGCCGACCATGCCATAACGCAGCGCCTCGGGCACGCGCCACACCCGGTCGTAATCGCGGGTGAAGAGATAGGAAGCCAGGCCCGCATCGGTGTCATTGGCCAGCGCAATGGCCTCCTCCTCGGTCTCGAAGCGGACCAGCCCGGCGACCGGCCCGAAAGTCTCCTCGCGGCAAAGCAAGGCGTCAGAGGGAACATCGGTGATGACGGTGGGCGCAAAGAAGGTGCCCGCGCCATCCAGCGCCTTGCCGCCGGTCAGCACCTTGCCCCCGCGCTGCACGGCATCGCTGACATGGGCCCTGGCCTTTTCAACCGCGCGGGCGTCGATCAGCGGGCCCTGATCGGCAGGCCCGACAAGGCCAGCCCCCACGGTCAGGCCTGAAACCCGCTGAGCCAGACGCTCGGCGAAAGCATCATAGATGCCTGACTGCACGATCAACCGGTTGGCGCACACACAGGTCTGGCCCGCGTTGCGAAACTTGCTGGCGATGGCTCCTTCGACCGCAGCATCGACATCGGCATCGTCGAACACGATGAAAGGCGCGTTGCCCCCCAACTCAAGGCTAACCCGCTTGACCGTTTCCATGCAGCGGGCGGCCAGTTTCTTGCCAACGCCCGTCGAGCCGGTGAAAGTGAATTTGGCAATACGCTTGTCCCCGGTCAGCACCTCGCCGATGGGCGCGGCATCGCCGGTGACCACGCTGACCACGCCGGCCGGCACGCCGGCCTGTCCCCCGAGCCAGGCCAGCGCCAGTGCGGAGAGCGGCGTCAGTTCGGAAGGCTTGATGATGATCGCGCAGCCCGCCGCCAGCGCCGGGCCAGCCTTGCGCGTAATCATCGCCAGCGGGAAGTTCCACGGCGTGACGGCCGCCACGATGCCCACAGGCTCCTTCCGCACCAGAATGCGGCGGTCCTGCTGGTGAGGAGTCAGGACGTCGCCGGTGATGCGGCGGGCCTCGTCGGCAAACCATTCGAGGAAGCTGGCGGCATAGGCCACCTCACCCCGCGCCTCGGCCAGCGGCTTGCCCTGCTCGGCGGTCATCAGACGCGCAAGGTCCTCCTGATGGGTCATCATCAGATCGCCCCAGCGGCGCAGCACGGCGCCGCGCGCCTTGCCCGTCTGGCGGGCCCAGGCGGCCTGGGCGGGCACGGCGGCATCGACAGCGGCGCGCGTTTCGCCCGAGCCCAGATTGGGCACATGGGCGACAAGGCTGCCATCGGCCGGATTGGTCACGGCCAGTTGCTGTCCGCCGCCCACCCACTGGCCGCCGACAAAGGCCTGTTCGCGCAGCAGTTGCGGCTGTTGCAGGGCCAGCGCGGCGTGCGAGGCGGCACGAGATGTAGGCGTCATGGATGTTTCCTTCGGAAGATATGGCAGGGCGCAAAGATATGCGCATCTCCGCATGCTCTTGCCCGTCGGCAATCGTCTGCCGAGGCTTTTCCGCAGGCCGGATAGGTGCGTAGGTCAATATGGCGCAGCGGGGTGGTTTGGGATGGATAGACGCGTGTAGTGCGCCTGCGAGATTTGACGTATTGATAGTTCAAAAATGCAGCATTTCCGCCCTGCCTTTTTTGGATGCGGCGCAACATAGCCTAACAATCGCACTTTATTTTTGACATATTGGTATACCAATATACCTTTTCTCCGGCATCCAAAAATGGAATCGCACGGGGGAAAACCATGAGCCGGACCCATCTGTTTGCCTGCACCGGCCTGCTTGCTTTTGGACTTTTCGCATCGCCAAACGCACAGGCTCAAGACCAGTCCAAACCCGACGACACGCAACAGGCGCAGCCTCAGCAGGGCCTGGGCGATATCGTCGTGACTGCGCAGCGCCGCGCCGAAAAGCTGCAGGACGTTCCCGTTGCGGTCACCGCTTTCAGCCCGGCGCTCATCCGCCAGCTCAACCTTACCGACGCGATCAGCACCTCCAAATTCGTGCCCGGCATGATTTCGGGCCACAATGCGGGCCTCGGTTCGGCCAACGCCTATTATCTGCGTGGCCTTGGCAACAGCCAGTCCACCGCCACCTTCGACGCGCCGATCACCACCTATGTGAACGACATCTACATCGCGCGTCAGAACGCCAACAATTACGCTTTCTTCGATACCGAGCGGGTCGAAATCCTGCGCGGACCGCAAGGCACGCTGTTTGGCCGCAACACGACAGGCGGCGCGATCAATGTCATCCTGCGCAAGCCCGCCGACCATTTCGGCGCCAGCGGCGAGATCACCGGCGGCTCTTTCGGCCGTGTCACCGCCAAGGCGACGGTGGACACGCCCATCTCGGACAAGGTGCTCACTAAGCTGTCAGGCTATGTCATTTCGGACGATGGTTATCTCAAGAACATCACCACGGGCGAAAAGCTGAATGGCGAGAAGAACTGGGGTGTGCGCGGCGACCTGCGCCTGCTGCCCACCTCGAACCTGACCGTAGACCTTTCGGCGGAATATACACGCAATGCCGGGACCTATGCGGGCCTGCGCTCGGTTTCAGGAACCAGCCCCTATCTGGTGAACAGCACCACGGTTCCCATCTTCTACGAAACCGCATCGGGTCTGGCCCGCACGGATTGCACGCAGAACAACATCAACACCCTGCTCACCACCGGCAAGGGCAGTTGCAACCTGACCAAGGTGAACGCGATGGGCGCCAATGTGCGCTATGACACGGGCGCTGGCACCATCGATTACATCGCGGGCTATCGCCACACCAACCAGGGTTACAGCGTCCAGTATGACGGCAACACCGTCAATCCTTACGCCGGCTACATCATCGTCGACAATGGCCAGAACGATCAATGGTCGCAGGAGCTGAAATACAATGGCTCGCTCTTCGATGACCGGCTGAACCTAACGAGCGGCGTGTTCTACCTGCAGGAAATCACCAACGACCGGCAGACCACCTTCAACGGCGGAACCACCGCGTTCAAGGCGGTGCAGGATTCGATCTACCGCTTCAAGGCCGAAACCGCTGCCTTCTACGCCCAGGGCGATATCAAGCTGACCGACCCGCTGACGCTGACGCTGGGCGGCCGCTACACCTGGGAAAAGAAGACGCTGCACTTCGCCCCCTCGCCCACTTTCGCGGGCCTGGGCTATGGCGACGGCGCCGTGCAGGCCTATGGCATTCCGCTGGCGCAGAGCATCAACAAGTTCACCCCGCGCGTCGCCCTCAACTATAAGGCGGCGCGTGATGTGATGGTCTATGTCTCGGCCACCAATGGTTTCAAATCGGGCGGATGGAATGGCACGGCCGCCGTGCCCAGCGCTGCTGTGACCTTCCGACCGGAAAAGACCTGGTCCTATGAAGCGGGCCTCAAGTCGGAATTCTTCAACCACAAGCTGCGGGTGAACGTCACCGGCTATATCGCGCGCACCACCGACCTGCAGGCGACGGCGGCCGTCATCAGCCCGGTCACCGGCATCACTGCCCAATTGCCGTTCAATGCCGGCACGCAGTTGGTCAAAGGCGTGGAAATCGAGACATCGGCCAAGCTGGGCGACTTCACCCTTTTCGCCAACCCCTCCTTCATGGACGCCAAATACACCTATATCACGCCAACGACGACCGTCCTGTCCACCACGCTGACGCCGGTGCGCGCGCCCAAGTTCCAGATGAGCAGCGGCGGCCTGTATGAAAAGTATATTCCGCAGCTCAAAGGCACGATTGCCCTGTCTGCGGCCTGGCGGCACAATTCGTCCTATTGGGTCTCCGTACTCAATACGGCGCATACGCAGACCGAGAATTTCGTCGATCTCGGCGCGACCTATCGCTTTGCCGGCGACAGGGTGAGCATCGGCTTCGACGTGTCAAACCTCACCGACCAGAAGACGGTGACGGCCTATTTCCTCTCGCTCTTCCCGGGCGATCCGCGTCGCTATACGGCGCGTCTCAAGTTCAAGATTTGAGCCAGCCAAGGCGCTGCCGGTTTGAAGCCGGCGGCGCCTTAGGCGCGCCTGTCCTCCGGCAGGCGGATAAATCAGGCGCTGGAGTGGTCACGCTGCGGCGGCGCGGGCAGCCTGCGCTCCACGGCAGCAGAAAGGGCAGCCCCCTGCCCCTTCTTTCCGCACTATCGGCAAGCATGAGGGCAGCATGGACATAATCGGCACGCGCATGGTCAGCGACGGCAAGACCGCACGCCAGATCTTCGAGGAGGTGATGGCCAATCCCGCGCGATCGAAATTCGGTTTCGGCGAGAAGCTGGCGATCGTCAACATCGATTTCCAGAACGCCTATACCCGCATCGACCGCTACAAGACGGCCTATGAGACCGACCCGCGCCAGATCGAGTATGTGAACAGGATCAGCGCCCTGGCCCGCGCCAAGGGCATGCCGGTGGTGTGGACGCATGTTGCCTATGCCGAGGATGCCAGCGACGCCGGCGTCTGGGGCACGCGCACCAACACGCCCGACAGCCTGCAAAACATCAAATATGACAGCGACCGCCATGCCTTCGACGAGCGCTGCGACATCCAGCCGGGCGACATGGTCAACACCAAGCGCATGCCCTCGCCCTTCTTCGAAACGCCGCTGCAGAGCCTGCTGGTGTGGCACAAGGTGGATACGGTGGTCATCACCGGCGGCTCCACCTCAGGCTGCGTGCGCGCGGGTGCGGTGGACAGTCTGAGCCGTGGCTATCGCACCATCGTGCCCATCGAATGTTGCGCCGACAAGCACGAGAGCTATCACTTCGCCAATCTCACCGACCTTCAGCTCAAATATGCCGATGTCGAGCCGGTGCAGACGGTGATCGACTGGCTGGAGAGCCGCCCCGATGCCCCCACAGGAGGCGCAGAATGAGGGAAGGCAGCCCGGACCCGGAACTCTACGAGTTCCAGCCCTATCGCGGTCGCAAGCCCATCGCCTGGCCCGGCGGCAAGAAGGTGGCGGTGTGGGTCTCGCCCAATCTTGAATATTACGAGATCGACCCGCCCGCCAATCCGCACCGCAAGAGTTGGGCCAAGCCTCACCCTGACGTGGTGGGCTACAGCCACCGCGACCATGCCAACCGGGTGGGTCACTGGCGCATGGCCGAGGTGATGAGCAAGCATGGCTTTCCCGGCTCGGTCAGCCTGTCGGTGGCGCTGTGCCAGCATCATCCCGAGGTGGTGGCCGACGCCAATGCGCGCGGCTGGGAATTCTTCAGCCACGGCATTTACAACACGCGCTACTCCTATGGCATGGATGAACGCCAAGAACGCGCCATCATCGAGGATTCGATCCGCACCGTGCGCGAGGCCACCGGGCAGACCATTCGCGGCTGGCTGGCCCCGGCGCTGACGCATACGCCGCGCACGCTCGACCTCATCGCCGAATATGGCATGGATTACACCTGCGACCTCTACCACGACGATCAGCCCTTCCCGGTAAAGGTCGCCAAAGGCTCGCTGATTTCGATGCCCTACAGCCTGGAGGTCAACGACCACTACGGCTTCTTCATCTACAATATGAGCCCGCGTGAGTATGCCCAGACGCTGATCCGCCAGTATGAACGTCTGGCGAGCGAAGAGAGCGGCACGGTGATGTGCATCCCGCTGCACAGCTACCTCATCGGCCAACCCCACCGCATCGGCGCCTTCGAGGAGGTGCTGCGCCATATTGCTGCCGATGGGCGCGCGTGGATTACGCGCGCGGGTGACATCGCCGACGCCTGGAAAGCCGCGCAGGAGGACGGACAATGAGTCTCGACCCGACTTATCTGGACTATCCCAAGCGCGCGCTGGGCTATGACCACGCGCTCTATCCCTACAGCCCGCTGCCAAGCCGCACGCCGCTGCACTGGCCGGGCGGCAAGCGTCTGGCGGTGTGGTTCACCGTCAGCCTCGAATGGTTCCCCATCACCCCGTCGGACAAGCCATTCCGCGCGCCGGGCCACATGCAGACCGCCTATCCCGACTATCGCCACTATACGAGCCGGGAGTATGGTACGCGCGTCGGGTTCTATCGCCTGCTGGACGCTTTCGCCAAGGTGGGCGCCAGGGTCAGCGTGGCAGCGAACAGTGCGATTGCCGAGCGTTATCCGCAGGTGATCGAGGATATCGCCAGCGCGGGCCACGAAATCGTCGCCCATTCCACCGACATGAACGGGACCATCGCTTCCACGCTGCCAGTGGAGGAGGAACGCGCGCTGATCGAGCACAGCCTTGCGGCCCTGACAGCGGCCAGCGGCCAGCGGCCGCGCGGCTGGCATTCCATCGCCCGCTCGCAAAGCTTTGCCACGCCCGACCTGCTCAAGGAAGCGGGGCTGGACTATATGGTCGACTGGGCCAATGACGAGATGCCCTATGCCTTTGCCAACGGGCTGGTGAACATCCCGCTCAACCACGAACTGTCCGACCGCCAGATCATCAACGTCCAGCAGCAATCGGTGGACAGCTATGCCCAGCAGGTGCTCGATGCCTGTGACTGGCTGGAGCGTGAGGCGCAGGAACAGGGCGGCGGGCGGATGCTGCCGCTGCACATCACACCCTACATCATCGGCCTGCCCTATCGCATGGACAGTTTCGAACGCCTGCTGGCCGATCTGGCGGCGCGGCCCCAGACATGGTTCGCGCGCGGCGGCGACATTTTCGATGCCTTTGCGGCAACACAAGGATCATCCCATGAAAGCCTATGAACTCGGCCCGCAGACCGGGCTGGACTCGCTGCGCGCGGTGGAGCGCGAGAAGCCCCGGCCCGGCTTTGGCGAGGTGTTGCTCAAGACCCGCATGGTCGCGCTCAACAACCGCGATGTGCAGGTGCTGGAAGGGCGCTATGGCGCGAAAAAGCCCGACGACCGCATTCCGCTGTCCGAAGGCGTGGGCGAAGTGGTCGAACTGGGCGAAGGCGTGGCGGGCCTGGCCGTGGGCGACCGCGGGGTCTTTGCCCATTTCGCCAACTGGATCGACGGCGCCTTCGCGCTCAGCCATTTCGGCACCGATTACGGCATGACGCATGACGGCTGGCTGGCGCAATACATCCGCGTGCCCGCCGCCGCGCTGGTGAAGGTGCCCGAGACGCTGAGCGACGAGCAGGTCGCCCCATTGGCCTCCTCGGCACTGACGGCATGGCATGCGGTGGTCGAGGTCGGTCAGGTCAAGGCCAGCGACACGGTGCTGGCGCTGGGCACGGGCGGCGTGGCCATCTGGGCCTTGCAGATTGCCAAGGCCCATGGCGCGCGCGTCATCATCACCTCGTCAAGCGATGAGAAGCTGGAACTGGCCCGCAAGCTGGGCGCCAACATCACCATCAACTATCGCACTCATCCCGATTGGGAAGCCGAGGTGATGAAGGCCACCCAAGGCGCGGGCGCCGACATCATCGTGGAAACCGGCGGCTATGATACGCAGGCCAAATCGATCCAGGCCGCCGCCGCCAATGCACGCATCAGCTTCATCAGCGTTGCCCCGCGCGAGGGTACACCGGCCATGAACATCGGCCTCGTCATCTTCAAGAACCTGGTTCTCAAGGGCATTGCCGAGGGCAGCCGCGCGATGCTGGCCCGGCTGGTGCGCACCATAGAACAGCACAACATCGCGCCCGTGATCGACAGCACCTTTGCCTTCGATGAGGCGCCTGCCGCCTACGCCCGTCTGAAATCGGGCGGCCATGTCGGCAAGATCCTGATCCGCGTTTCGGGCTGACCTCTTACCCCTTGGCCAGCTTGGGCAGGTTCAGATCCATGCGGATATGGAACCTGTCCGAGCGGTAATGGGCATGGGTGAGCAGAAAAGGCACCTCCTGCGCGTCAAAGACCAGACGGGTGATGCGCAGCAACGCAGCGCGCGGCTCGATGCTCAGCGCCTCGGCCAGCACGGTGTCGGCCTGATGCGCGCCGATCGTCTGCTCGGCATGGGCGGCGTGGTAACCCGCATCGTCAAGAATGCGCAGCAAGGGCGCGCGCACCAGCGCCGTCTGGGTAATCACCTTCTCCAGCCGCGCGGGCGCATAGGAAACGACATAGCCCAGCGGCTCGCCATCCAGGCAGCGCACGCGCACCGCGCGCACCACCTTCTCGCCCTCCTCCAGCTTCAGCGCCTTGGCCACGGTGAGCGGCGGCGTTTCAACCGCCACCTCGATCACATTGACCACCGTGCCCTGCCCCAGCGCCATCAGCGAGTCGACCGCCTGATCGATGTTCGCCTCGATCGGCTTGGCGGGCGTGCGGAAGGTGACACAGGTGCCGATGCGGCGTTTGCGCTGAACGAAGTGATGCTCGGCCAGATCGTTCAGCACGCGACGCGCCGTGATGCGCGACACGCCATACGTCTCGGACAGGTCCTGTTCGGTCGGCAAAAGGCTGCCGAAGGGGCGCTCACCCGACAGAATCTCGTCGCGCAGTTGCAAGTAGATCTGGTGATACAGCGGCACCGCCGCTCCACGATCAACCACGAATGCATCCCCTGTTAGCCACGCCCTACCGGCGCTCTACGCATAAGTGGCCGAATTGACAATTGTATCAAGGGGAGGATGAATGAGAAACGCGCTCAATCGCGCCCCTCGGGATAGGGGCCCATGGCCAGCAATAACAGGGAACCGGCCAGAATGCAGCCGACCCCGCCCCACAGCGCTGGGTTATAGCTGCCCGTCACATCGAAGACATGGCCATAGATCGCTGGACCAAGACCGCCTCCGATCGCGATGACGATGTAGAATACACCATAAATCGAGCCATATTCGCGCCGCCCGAAATAGCGCGCGATAAGATAGGCCAGCAGGTCGAATTCAAACCCTGTGCCCAGCCCCATGCCGATGATCGAGAACAGGGCCGAGCCGCGTGTAAGCCCGCTGCCCGCCAGCAGGGCATTGCCCAGAATGGGCATGGCAAACACCACAAGCGCGCTGCCCGGCGCCCACAGCCGGTCAAGCAGCCAACCGCCCCCCACCCGCCCGGCGATAACGGCCAGACCGAAGGCCGACGTGATCGCCCCGATCTCCGGCAAGGTGAAATGGTACGATTTGAGGATGTTTTCCATGTTCGGCGTGGTGGCCGTCAGGGCAAAGGCCAGCAGCAGAAAGGCGGCCGCCATGATCCAGAACTGCCGCTGACGCAGCGCCTCGCGCAGGGTGAGGCCATTTTCCTGCGCCATCGGCTCGCCATCGATCACTGGCGTGCCGGTCAGGGCTGGCTCACGAAACAGCCAGAACAGCAGCGGCGTTGCCACCAGCACCGGCAGCGCGCCCACCACCGCCACAGCCACCCGCCAGCCATGGGTGAGGATCAGCCATGCCATCACCGGCTTGACGAGAAAGGCCGTCAGCCCCGTGCCCGCGCTCACCACGCCCAGCGCCAGCCCCCGCTGCTGCGAAAACCAGCTGTTGATGATGCGTGTCCAGGTCGCGGTCAGCGTGCCCGCGCCCACGATGCTCATCACCACCCACTGGGCGTAAAACAACATCAGAGAACCATTGGCCAACGCCAGACTCATGAAGGCAAGGCCAAACAGCGGCATGGAGACGAGTGCCACCCTGCGGGCACCATAACGGTCGAGCGCGAAACCCGCCGCCGGGCCCGACAGCACCACGACCAGTGATTGCACCGTCACGCTCGTCATCAATTGGGTGAAAGTCCAGCCAAATGATTTTGCCAGTTCGGGCGCCATCATTCCCACGGTATAGAAGGGCAAGGGGCTCAACCCCAGTGACAGGCCGATCATGCCGGCGGCCACGACTGCCCATCCTCGCGCCGAATCCTGCCTGTCGGAACCTGGCGCAACAGCCATCATCGCCACAATCCTTCAACTGATCGCCACGCGGAGACTGTCTCGCGCGCGGCGCTGGACAGGTTCCCATCCATGACACAGATTTGAGTTCATACTATATCAAATTCCTGTGTCGCTACGTGATCCATCCCATACCCTGTCCATGCGGGAGACTGTGACATGACCTTATGACCGATACTCGGACACACGCAACGCACACCCCCTGGCCCGTGCACAAGGCCTATGCCATGGTCGCCGGGCGCGCGCTGCACTATCAGCGCTGCGGTCAGGGTCCAGCGGTCGTGCTGCTGCATGATTCGCCACGCTCCTCGCGCCTGCATCTGGACACGATGCAGGCGCTTGCCCCGCATTTCACCGTCTATGCGCTCGACACACCCGGCTATGGCAATTCCGATCCACTTGGCATCGAAACGCCCACGATGGAGGATTTTGGCAGCGCCCTGCGCGCCGCGCTCGATCATCTCGGCCTGACGCGGGCACCGCTTTATGCCACCCACACCAGCGCCAAGATCGCCCTTGCCTATGCCGCCGATGGCTGCGCCGCGCCCCTGCTGGTGCTTGACGGGCTCTCCATGCCTGAAACGCTGGCCAGTGCCGATTTCATCGCCCGCTACATGCGCCCCTTCGCGCCGGAGCCCAGCGGGGCCTATCTGGCCAG
Organism: Novosphingobium sp.; assembly: GCF_039595395.1. Taxonomy (NCBI): domain Bacteria; kingdom Pseudomonadati; phylum Pseudomonadota; class Alphaproteobacteria; order Sphingomonadales; family Sphingomonadaceae; genus Novosphingobium; species Novosphingobium sp. The sequence goes on from NZ_JBCNLP010000005.1 coordinate 93,452, forward strand.
CGAATGGACCCGCATCCGCGACATGCTGCGATGGTTTCCCTGGTTCTCTACCGACCCGACCCGCCGCGTTCCCGTCGATGGACCGGACGGGGCCTGGCTGCTCGATTACAACATCGACCTGTTCAGCGCCGGGCGCCATTATGCCGACGCCTATGCCGCCGCCATGCGTTACGATCCGGCCCCCGCGCTGGCCCGGGTGAGCGTGCCTACCCATGTCGCCGCGCGGCAGGACGATGTGCTCCACGGCTTTCTGCCGCGCGCTGCGGCCTGCGGCAACCCGCTGGTCCGCACAACAAGCCTGCCTGCAGACCGCGCGGCATGGCTGGGCTGGCTGATCGACACGCTGGGCGCCGCGGCAACCCAAACCCCGATGCCGGCCCGGAAGGAGGATGCGGCGCGCCGCTATACATCCCATGCTCATGGCCAGATCCACTGGACCCTTCACGGCGAGGGCGCGCCATGGCTGGTGCTGAGCGCGCCCACCACACTGCATGCCCATCCCTGGGCGCAAAGCCTGCCCGGCCTCACCCTTGTCCCCGACCTCCCCGGCTCTGGCGAGAGCGATCCCCTGCCCGGCGAAGACATGGTGCAGGCGTTGGTGGACGGGCTGGAGCAACTGGGCGTCAAGCGCGGGCGGGTGCTGGCCTGCGGCCTCGCCGCGCCTCTTGGGGCGCGGCTCGCCACGTTGATGCCGGTGGAGCGGCTGGTGATCGACGGCCTCCCCCCAATCGACGCGGACCATGTGGCTGCCTTTGCCGATGGCCTGTGCCCGCCCCCGCCGTTCGACGATCACTCGGGCAGCCACCTGCATCGCATCTGGCACATGCTGCGCGATGGCGAGGTGCAATGGCCATGGCATGACACATCGGCCCGCGCCATCCGTCGGCTGCCGCCCCAGTTGGACCCCGACGCTCTGCACATGGCGCTGACCGCTGTGCTGAAGCAACCCGCTTCCTGGGGCGATGCCACCCTTTCTGCACTGGCCTTGGCCCCCTCGGTCTGGTCGCGGGTCCGAACGCCCGTCATCGCCTTCACTCATCCCGATCCGGCCTACGCCCCTGCGCCCGCGCTGGCTGGCCTTTGCGGTGCCACAATGCTCCCCCGCCCCGACACAATCGCCGAGGCCGCCTCTCTCCTGATGGAGCACGCATGAACCAGACCGCCCAGCGTCCGCCCCTGCCCGCCGCGCGCGTGGCATGGTATGCCGTCATCCTGCTGACGCTGGCCTACGCGCTGGCCATTCTCGACCGTGTGTCGATCTCGCTGCTGATTGTGCCGCTGCAGAAGGCACTGGCGATCCATGATACGCAATTTGGCCTGCTGCAGGGCATGGCCTTTTCCATCGTCTATTCGCTGCTGGGCCTGCCGCTGGGCATGGCGGTCGACCGGCGACGGCGCGTCCCCATCCTGGTGCTGGGGCTAGCCCTGTGGAGCCTCGCCACCGTGGGCTGTTCGCTGGCGCAAAGCTTCCCCCAACTGTTTCTCGCCCGCATGCTGGTGGGCGTGGGCGAGGCCAGCCTGGTGCCCGTTGCCACCTCGCTCATCGCCGACCTGTTCAGCCCGGCCATGCGGCCCAAGGCCTATGGCATCTTCGTGACCGGCTCCACCTTCGGCACGGCCTCGGCCATGGCGCTCTCAGGCCTGTTTCTGGGCTGGGCCGATGGGTTGATCCACGGCCTGCCCACAATCTTCGGCGCAATGCAGCCATGGCAGATTGTCTTTATCCTGTGTGGCGCGCCGGGGCTGGTGCTGGCGCTGCTGATCGCCGCCACCGTGCGCGAACCGGCGCGGCAGGGTCAGGCCGGCATCGGCGCGGTCAGTCTGCGTCCACTCCTTGCGCTGATGGCGCAGCGGCGCACAGCCTATGGCTGCTTCCTGCTGGGCTCGGTGCTCAACCTCACCTCCATCTACGCCATCGTCGGCTGGTTTCCCGCATTGTTCATCCGCGTGCATGGGTGGAGCGCGGCCTTCACCGGCAAGGTGCTGGGCATGTCCAGCCTGCCCATTTCGCTCTTCGCCGCCATCAACAGCGGATGGGTCATCGTGGCATTGGCAAGGCGTGGAGCCAGCGATGCGCCGGCGCTGGTGGCGGCGGCCTGCGCGCTTTCGGGGATCGTGTTCGGCGTTCCGGCCTGCCTTGCCTCTTCGGCATGGGTGGCGCTGGGCTGCTATCTGCTCAACGCTCTCTTCGTGAACTGGAACACCTCGGCCGTTTATGCCGGGCTGGCGCAGATCACCCCCAACGCCAACCGCGCACAGGTGATGGCGGTGCACACCATACTCTCAGGTCTTGTCGCGCTGACGTCGGGCAATTTCATCGTCGGCTTCTTGTCCGACCATGTGTTTCCCGGCCACAAGGGCATAGCCCCGGCGCTGGGCACGCTGTTTTTCGTCTGCGGACTGGGCTCGTTCCTCTCGCTGATGGCCGGGCGACGCGCTTTTCGCGAGGCCGCCGCCGCACAGGAGGCAAAGGAAGGCATCGTCTGACGGCTAAAAGGGGCAGCCGCGCGGCTGCCCCGATCCGTTCAGCGGGTCAGCTCGACCAGCTCGTACCATGTCTGCATGTAGCCGCCGACGCCCCCCTGCACGAAGATGGCATCCTCATCAGCCGTGACCCACACGTCATAGGGCGGATGGGCATGACCGCCCACGCTCACCATACCGCCATCGGGATCGGTGAACTGGTAGTGATAGCATGCGAAGGTGCCTGCCTTCACCGTCACCGTCTCGGTGCCGACATAGCCCAGCTTGATGATCGATTCCGCGATGAAGGGCGGCGTTGCGCCGCGATGGTCGGGCGAGGGCAGGAAGCAGCGGAAGTTGCGCGGCTCTGTGGTCGAGCGGTCGATCTTGCGGGTGATATAGGCGTCGGCGACGATGGGATGCGTGCCAAAGCCGTCATAGCTGCCCACAATGGGCATGCGCTGCGACACGCGACCAATGCTGGGACCATAGCTTTCGCATTCTACCGCGTCAGCCGTGAAACAAAACCAGCCAGAACCCATGAAAGCATCGCCCACCGTCAGACGCACGAAGCAGTCCATCGGCATGTCGAGCTCGTCCATGCTGTAGACGATGTCGCGGTGCACGGTGGGAGCGGGCTCGTCAATCTCGCAGCGCGCGCGCAAGGTCTTCTTGCCGTCGCTGTGGTGGGTCCAGGTGAAGGTTTCGCGGCCGCGCTCCTCGCCTTCGCGCCCCGGTTTGCGGGACGTGTAGGCGATGGCGCCCGAAATGGTGCGGTGCTTTTGCAAAGAACTTCTCCTTTGAACGGGGTCAGACAGGGGTGCCAATCCCCAGGAAACAGGCGACCAGCACCAACACCCAGATGACCTGAACGGTGGGGGTGGTGCGGCCCAACACGCGGCGGATCGTCTCATCGGTTTCGGGGGTGGCGCCCGTTGCCTTCATGGCGATGATGGCAGGGAACAGCGGCACGAGTTGCACCCGCACGATCAGCCCGATGGCAATGCAGGCTGCGAGCACCAGGAATTTGAGCGCGATGAACAGCGGCAGGGCGAGCGCCCCGGCCAGCCCGGCAGCGCCGGTGCCTGCCAGCGCGGCCAGCACGAGGTAGCGCGTGGCAATGTCCACCTTCTTGTAGGCAGCGCCTGCCGGACCATGTTTGAGATGCACCGTCCAGGCCAGCGCGAGCCAGGCCAGAAACGCCAGCCAGACCAATGCCAGCCAGCCATGAGGCAGCGGCAGCCAACCCTTCATCACAGCCAGGGTGAAGCCAGTGGGAAAGGCCAGTATCAGCGTGGTGCGCGGCGCCATGTCGATGTTGTTGAGGATGGTAAGCGCCATCATCCGCTCATTGACCGGGCGGCGCGGGTCGATCAGAAAGCGCGCGCTGTAAAAGGCGCCAAGGTCCCCGCCGAGCCAATAGATGGGCACCAGCAGATGCAGCAGGGTGAGTAAAGTCAAAGTCCAGTCCATGTCTCAGCCCCCGGTGTAAAAAGTCATCAGCGCGGATTTTCGCCGGGCGCGGAAATCAGCATCGTCGAAGCGGGGCAGTTGGGCATAGGCCGGTTTGGGCAGCGCATGGGCCGCCTGATGCGTGCCCGCCACGAGCGGATCGTTATCCGCTGCGACAACCAGCGCGGGCACGCTGACCAAAGGCATGCGGCCCAGCGCATCCCATTGGAACGCGGCGCGGTAATTGCGGTGATAGGTCCTGGCGCCCTTCAGCACCTCCAGCACCCAGGCGTAGAGGTCATCGGGATGGGGCAGCCCGCCGATGCGCTGGTGCGCCCTGTCCCGCTTGTACCAGGGGAAGAACAGATACTGGTCGCGGCAGAATTGGAAGATGCGCTGGAGGTAGGTGCCCTCAAGATCGGGCGTGAAAGGATGGGCGTAATGCTCCATGATATCGGCCAGTTCGTCCGGTGCCATCACGCTGATCCCGTCCAGCACCACGCCCGCCACGCGCGCCGGCGCCATAATGGCGAGCTCTGCGGCGATGGCCGCCCCGGTGTGCGAGCCATAGACATGCACCCGCTCCAGCCCCATCGCGTCCAGAAAGGCCAGATAAGCCGCCGCCATATCCGGCACGGTCAGTTCTTCGGGCCCCAGCGGCTCGCTGTCGCCATTGCCGGGCGTATCGGGCGCGATGACGCGCGTATGGGGCGCGAAATCCGCAACCAGTCCCAGTTGCTGGCGCGAGGAACCGGGCGAGGCATGAATGACCAGCAGCGGGGCGCCATCAAGCGCTCCCTCGCCCGCCTCACGGTAATGCATCTGCCCATGGGGCAGATCGACAAAGCCGCGCCTGACAGTCTGACTCATGGCTCGATCACCTCCAGCAGGGCTCCCTCTGGCGTGGCGAGCATCCCGACCCGGCGCCCGCGGTAGAGCGGCCCCTCCAGCACCATCGGCGCCACCGCCCAATGGGTGCTCAGCCGCGCGAAATCGGGGTGGGTCATGGTGGTGATGGCAACGCCGGGGGGCAGTTCGCCCGCCACGCTCTGGCGCGCGGTGGCGCCTGCCGGATATTGGTCAAGCTCAAGGAACACTTCGCCCTGCCACTTGGCGGTGACGAGTTCCACCTTCTCGCCCTCGGGCAGGTTGAAGCTTCTGGAAATCATCGAATAATGGATGGCGACCGGGTCGATCACCTCCAGCCCCAGCACATCCTTCACCCATTGCGCACCCGCGCGCAGATCCGGGCAGGCCAGCACCATGATGAAAGGGCGGTCCACCAGCGAGGTCGGGCTGGGCAGGCCATGTTCCGGACCGATCACCAGCATCTGGGTCAGATAGACGACCTCCTTGTCATCCCCGCGCACCTGCATGGGCTTCACCGTCGCAAAGCCGTCCAGATTTTTGGGCGGACCGATCACCTCGAAGGGCGAGGCGATCATGCGCTCGTGCACCGCCTCAACATCGGTGACGCACAGTTCGATGGCCGCCCAGCCAAAGCTGCGGATCGGCTCGTAACCCGCCACCGGTGTGCCCTGCACCAGCCGCAGGAAAGTGTCGGCCCCCGAGGCGGGCTGCAACAGGGCATAGGGTTGGCCCACGCTGGCCGGCGCCATCCACAAAGCGCCCAGCGCCTCACTAACGACGCCTTGCTCCACGAGGCGGTAGTCCATCCATTCCACGTAACGGTCCGCAGCGCGGGCCACATCGGCCACCACATGGGTCGCGCATCTCAGCAAGGTCATCCCATCACTCCCGTCTGGCGGATGGCGGCGAGGGCATCTGGCGCCCGCGCAAAGCCGGGCATGGCCAGCGCCAGGCCATCCGCAATCTGTTCCAGCCCCGCAAAGGCGAGGCAGCTTTTCGCCTTTGCGGCATGCTCGTCGGGCGCAAGGGGCCAGGCAGGCGAGCCGAACTGCGCCTCCACCGTCTCGATCATGGTCGCCCCGTCCACCAGATGCGCAACGGCGCGGGCCGGTACGAAAGCCGCCGCATCGCTGTTGCCATCATCCAGCACGCGGACCTTGGCGGCGACGGCCAGCACCGCCGGGTCATCCAGCGCGGCGCGCGAAAAATCGGCAAGGCCGATGCCGCCGCGCACCAGCACGCCGGCCACCAGATAGGCCAGGCACAGCCTCGCATAGCCCGGCTCCATGCCAGCGCGCGCCGAGCGACCCACCAAGCGCTGGATCAGCGGCGGGGCATGGTAGTCGAAACGCTCCAATGCCGCGGCGGTCAGGCCCCGCGCCATCAAACGTTGCATGGCGACGATGCCGCCATGGCCCGCCCGGCCTGTGGGGAAGGGCTTCCAGCTCACCTCGGTGATGCGATGCCCGTGGCCTAGCAAGGCGATGGCGGCATCCAGTTCCTCGCGCACCTCGGCCAGCGGGAAATAGCCGAAGGGGCCGACCAGCGGGTCCCGCACACCCGGCATGCCCGCCACGGCCAGGTCCACCGCCACCAGCGCGTTGCGCGCGGCGGCCGCCACCTGCACCGGCAGGGCTGGCTTGCCTTCCAGATGCGCCTGCATCGTGCCGGACATCAAAGCCAGCGCATGGCCAAAGGCATCGAGCGCCACCTCACGCGGCAGGCCACGTAGCGAGGAAATGCCCACCACGCAGCCAAAGATCCCCGCCGTGGCCGGGCGGAAGAATTTGAGCGGCCCAGGCGCGGCCAGGCCCAGCGTCACCGCCACATCCACCCCCGCGACGATCGCGGTCAGGAACCGCTCACCGGTCACCGGCGCCCCGCGCCCGGCCTCGGCCAGAAGCGCGGCCAGCAGCGTTGCCATGGGATGCAACACTGCCGATTCGTGAACGCAGTCAAACTCCTGTCCATGGATCTGAAAAGCGTTGACGAAGGCCGCCGATGCCGCTGGCAGTCGCTGTCCGGGGCGACCGAGGATGCCAGCCGTATCCCCCGCGCCCCAGCCCTGCACCATGGCAAGGATGGCGTCGGCATGGGCCGCGCCCACACCCGCCGCGCCCACCGCCAGCGTATCGTGCAGAAAGGTGATCGCCTGTTCGCGCGCCTCCGGGTGGATATGCTCCCACCTCAGGGCCAGCGCGTGGTCGATCAACCTTTCCGCCGGATTGGCTGTCATCAGTGCGGCTCCTCGCCGCCCGAGACATTCATGCTCTCGCCCGTGATATAGACCGCATCCTCGCTGCACAGGAAGGCGACCGCCGCGGCCGTATCACCCGGCAGGCCCGGTCGGCCCAGCGGGATGCGCCCGGCCATGCGCTTCAGATATTCCTCGACCGAAAGCCCCTGAAGCTGGGCAAAATGTTCGTTCTGCCAGGCGCCAAGGCCGGTGGTGACATGGTTGGGGCAGACATTGTTGACGGTGATGCCATGCTCGCCCAACTCGATCGCGGCCGAGCGGGTGAGCCCCACCAGCCCGTGTTTGGAAGCGGTGTAGGCCTGGGCATGAGGAAAGCCCGATTTGGCGGCCTGGCTGGCGATGTTGACGATGCGTCCGCCGCGCCCCTGCCTCACCATCACCTGCGCCGCCGCCTGCAGGCCAAACCATGCGCCTGTCAGGTTAACGTCGATGACGGCACGCCAATCGGCGGGGGAGACGTCCGCCAATGGCTTCATGATATAACCAATGCCTGCGTTGTTCACCCAGATGTCGATGCCGCCATGGGTGGCCACCGCATGGTGGGCCAGCGCCTGCACCTGATCGGGATCGCGCACATCGCATACGCAGGTGCTGGCCGGGGACGGCAGGCTGGCGGCAATCGCCTTCATCTCATCCGTGCCGCCAATCATCGTCTCGGGCGTGGCGGCATCGCGGCTGGCGCCGATGTCGGAGATGACCAGGGTGGCTCCCTCCTCGCTCAGCCGCCGGGCGATCGCCTCGCCCAGGCCACCCTTGCGGCCCGAACCGGTAACGACCGCCACCTTGCCAGCGAAACGCCCGCTCACGCCGTGATTTCCCGCGTGGTGAGGAAGGTAACATCGACCATTTCATTGAAGGCTGCTGCAACCGCCTGCATCGCCTCGGTCGCCACATCACGGCCAAACTGGTCCATATCGGCGACGTCGATCACTTCGATATAGCCGTAGGGCGGTTTCGCATCGCTGCCGAGCAAACCGGTGGCCTCGAACACGCGGAACCCCGCGATCGACCCCAGGGCGTTGACGGTGGGAATATCCACTGTGCGCGCCCATTGAGCATAGGCTTGCGGGTCCACGCCGGGCTTGAGGTTGAACAGGGCGAAAATGCGCATGGCCAGCTCCTGATGATGCTGAAACGATGCCCAGGCGGGCACGGTAGGGACGAGAAAGCGTGGTGGCCAGCGTGAAGGGATTGCCCGCAAGCCGCACGCGGACAGCGCGGGTTGACCGCCAGACGGGCAGGCCAACCCCGCCCGATAACGATCTGTCCGCGTGATCGGCATGCTAGCTTGCTCTGAGGAGCGAGGCAATATAGCATATCAATATACCAAATGGAGGACTCAGCCGTGGCCGACCCGAAGCGTCCCAACAGCCCCACCGCCGACTATGACGGGCCGCCCGACTATCGCGTGATCGGTCGCCACGGCGTCTTCCCCCAAACCAGCCACGACGAGATCGAGCGGATCAACTTCCTCGCCCAGATGAACCGCCATCTGGCCGCCCGCGTCGTGCCCGGCGTCAAGGCAGCCTATAAGGCGCGCGTCGCCCCCGCTTTTGCCGCCGCTCATGGCCGCCCCATCGGCAACCGCCATGAGGCGCGCAAGGCGATGCTGGGCGACCAGGCCTTCTGCACCTGGTCCGCGCTGCGCCGCATGACGATGGAGCAGCGCCAGCAGGCCGGCCGCTGGACCGCGATCCGCCAGCGCGAGGGCCTTAATGCGCGCGCCAGCGCCCTGACCCACGGCGATGACCGGCTGACCCTCAACCCCGACCTTGCCATTCCCCGCTACGTCTCGGCGGTCGATCATCACTGCATGCCGGGCAGCTATCACACCGAATATGCGCCCGGGGATGTGACGAATGGCGCCAATTACGATCATGCCGGTTTCGTCACCACCGGCGGCCTGCTGGGCAAATATTCCGATGGCGGCGGCCATGCGGTGGTGCAGTGGGTGAAGAAAAATGTGCCCGATTTTGCCCCGCGCCGCATCCTGGAATTTGGCGGCACGGTCGGCCATTCCAGCCTGCCTCTGGCCCAGGCCTTTCCCGAGGCGGAACTGACCATCGTTGACCTTGGCGCGCCCATGCTGCGCTATGGTCTGGCACGAGCCAAGTCGCTGGGCGTCAACAATGTCCGCTTCGTGCAGGCCAGCGCCGAAGACCTGACCGGCCTGTTCGAGGATGGCAGCTTCGACTGGGTGCAGACGACGATGTTCCTCCACGAGCTCTCGACCCGCGCACTGCGCAACATCTTTGGCGAATCGCGCCGGCTGCTGCGTCCGGGCGGCATCGTGCTGCATGTCGAGCAGCCGCAATATGCTCCTGACATGCCGCTCTTCGAGCAGGCGATGCGCGACTGGGATGCCTTTTACAACAACGAGCCCTTCTGGAGCCGGATGCATGAGATGGACCTGGACGCCGAAATGGTGCGGGCCGGCTTCGAGCGCGACAGGATCATCCACGGCGGCGTCTATGGCGTGGTGGACCGCGAACTCTTCCCCGATGCCGCGCAGGACGACACCGAGGATTATGGCCGCAAGGCCGCATGGCATGTGATCGGAGCAGTGGCATGAGCTTCAACGACGCGCTGAAGGAGGCAGGTGCCAAGCCTGCGGGTAAGCGCCCCTATTTCCTGGAGCCGCAGGTGGAACGGGTGCTGGCCATCACCATGACGCTGGCCCAGGAACTGGCTGTGGCGCGCCAGCGCTCCGACACGCTTGAACGGTTGCTCAAGGCTAAGGGTATTCTGGCCGAAGAGGAAATCGACAGCTTCACCCCCGACGCCCATGCCAGTGCCGAGCGGCAGATGTGGAATCAGGAGTTCATCGCACGCATTCTGCGCATTGTGCAGCAGGAGAATGAGGCGGCCCTCGTTGCTGATGAGGTCGCCAGCGGTGAAATGCCCGATGAGGCGGTCCCCGGCGCATGATCGACTTCGAATATTCACTGCCGGTGGTGGTCGTGGGTGGGGGTGCCTGCGGCTGCATCGCGGCGCTGGCCGCACGCGATGCCGGGGCCGAGGTGCTGCTGGTGGAGGCGGACGAGCGGCCGATGGGCACCACCGGCATGTCGATGGGGCTGATCTGCGCTGCGGGCACGCAGGCTCAGCGGGCCAAGGGCATCGCCGACACCGCCCAGTCGCTCTACGACGACATCATGGCCAAGACAAAGGGCCTGGCCGATCCGGGGATCGCCCGGCTGCTGGCCGATGAATCGGGCCCGACGCTGGACTGGATGACGCAGCGCCTGGGTCTGCCATGGGAGCTCGATCTGGGGTTCAAGCCTGCTTACGGGCTGTCGACCTATCGCATGCATGGCTGGCACGGCCATGCCGGGCAGGACATGGTCGATCTGTTGCACCAGCGGCTCGACGATGAAGGCGTGATGGTGATGCTGGGCGCGCGACTTCAGGAGATTCACGCCGACAGCGACGGCACCGTGCGCGGCATCACACTGGCGCGGCGCGATGGTTCGCTCGAACATGTCGGCTGCGAGGCGCTGATTCTGGCCAGTGGTGGCTTTGCCGGCAATCACGCGATGGTGGCGCAGCACATTCCGGTTATGGCGCAGGCACGCAACAATGGCCACGAAGGCAATGACGGCACTGCGGTGCGGTTGGGCCAGCGCCTGGGCGCTGGAGTCGGCGACATGGGTGCCTATCAGGGCTATGCCATGCTGACCGATCCTCAGGGCATTTCCGTGGTGCCCGGCGTGATTGTCGATGGCGGCATCCTCGTCAACGCGCAAGGGGAACGGTTTTGCGACGAGAGCGAGGACATCGCCGGCATGGTGCATCCCGTCATGGCGCAGGGCGGCCCGTGCTGGGTCATCTATGACGAAAGGATCGCGGCCGCGCAGGCCTATACGCCGGACATGCAGGCACTCGCCAGCTTGAACGCGGCCCGGCGGGGCGAGGATGCCTCCGCGCTGGCCACCGCCATCGACGTGCCCGGCGAAGCGCTGGCCGAGGCCTTGGCCGATGCTGCCCATGCCAAGGCGAGCGGCCAGCCCGACAGAATGGGGCGCCGCTGGGACGATGCGAGCCCGCCACAGGGCCCGCTTCTTGCCCTCAAGGTGGTGGGCGCGATCTACCATACCCAGGGCGGATTGCTGATCGACGGGGCGGCCCGCGTGTTGCGAGAGGACGGAACGCCCTTCCCCAATCTGTTCGCGGGCGGAGGCGCGGCGCGCAGCGTCTCTGGCCCGGCCCATTGGGGTTATCTGCCAGCGATGGGTCTTTGCACAGCGGTGACGCTGGGGCGGCGTGCTGGCCTGTCGGCAGCCCAACGCGCGATGCAGGGCTGAACGCCTCCCTCCCGCCATCCTTCATCCGACAGGAGGATAAAACGGCGCGGGGCTTCCTTATATTTGATCTAACTCTATATCCATTTATTCGATCTCTTGGAGTTGCCCATGTCGACGCAAGCCTCGCTGGCCCCGACCTTACTGCCCTCCGACCTTCGCGCGGCCCTGGCGGCCATCGTGGGCGAAGCGAACCTGCGCGACGATGCCCAGAGCCTGGCGCTGGTCAGCGAGGATATCTGGAGCGTGTCCCCCCACCGCGCCCTGTTGATCGTGGCGCCCGCCAACACGCAGGAATTGGCCGCCGTGGTGCGTCTGGCAGCGCAGGCCGGGGTGGACCTGGCCCCGCGCGGCGCCGGCATGAGCTACACCAGCGGCTATATTCCCGCGACCGACACGACCATTACGCTCGGCATGCAGCGGATGAACCGCATCCTGGCGATCAGCAAGGATGACATGACCATCACCGTCGAGGCGGGCTGCTCGTGGAAGGCGATCGACGATGCGCTCGCTCCTCTCGGCCTGCGCCTGCCGTTCTGGGGGCCGATGAGCGGCATCTGGTCGACCATCGGCGGCGGCCTCTCCAACCTCAACGCCATGTTCGGCTGCGGCCACTATGGCACCTCTTCGGAAAGCGTGATCGCCATCAGCGTGGTGCTGGCCGATGGCTCGGTGCTCAAGACGGGTGCCCGCGGCACGGATGGCGAAACGCCCTTCTACCGTCATTACGGCCCCGATCTTGCCGGGCTGTTCATGGGTGATGCCGGCACGCTGGGGATCAAGGCGGAGGTCACCTTCCGCCTGATGCGCCGCCCCCAGCATGAGGACAGCGCCAGTTTCAGCTTCAAGACCGGGCCCCAGATGCTCGAAGCGCTGGCCGAAATGGCGCGCGCGGGCATCGCGGCGGAAACCTGCGGCTTTGACCCGGGCCTCACCAAGGTTCGCATGCGCCGCATGGGTATGACCGCCGACGTGAAAGCGCTGGGCGCGGTGATGCTCAAGGAAAAAAACCTTTTCAAGTCGATCAAATCGGCGGTGAAGATGGCCACAGCCGGGCGCAATTTCATCGAGGAGGAGGAATATCCCCTCCACATCACGGCGGAAGGACGCAGCGCGGAAGGCGTCGCTCACGACATGGCCACGGCGCGCGAGATTGCCGCCCGTTTTGACGGCGTGGAGATTGCCAACACCATCGCCAAGGTGATCCGCGCCATGCCCTTTCCCCCGCCCAACTCCATTCTGGGGCCCGAAGGCGAAAGCTGGGTTCCGGTGCATGGTCAGGTCAGCCTGACGAATGCGCCCAAGATGTTCACCGACATCAAGGCCTATTTCGACAGCATGCAGGGCGCGTTCGACCGGCTCGGCATCCACACCGGCTTCCTCTTCTCCACGCTGCACAACAACGCCATCGTGATGGAGCCGGTCTTCTTCTGGCCGCAGGGCTATCGCCCCATCCATGCCAGCATGGTGGAACCATCCCACCTCGCCAAGCTCAGGCAGTTGGGTGACGCGCCCGAAGCGAGCGCGCTGGTCAACGAGGCGCGCGAACAGGTGAAGCGCATCTGCGAAAGCTATGGCTGTGCCCATTTCCAGATCGGCCGCAGCTACAGATACCGCGAGAGCCGCAATGAACCGTTCCTGCGTGTGCTCGATGCGGTGAAGGCGGTGGTTGACCCCAAGGGCACGTTCAACCCGAGTGGTCTGGGATTCCCCCAGTGAACGGCACGTATCGCGCCATCCGTCTGGAAAAGACCGCGCCATCGTTCCGCGAGGGCTGCGTGATCCGCGACGTGCCGCTCACGCAGCCGGGAGATGGCCAGCTGCGCGTGCGCAACCTCTATTGCGGCATCAACGGCATCTTCGACACGCAGATCGCGCGCAACAGCGTCGATTATGTCACCATCACCCTGCCCACCTACACTGGGGTGGAAGCGCTGGGGCAGGTCGAGGCGGTGGGGCCGGGCGTGACAGGGCTGGCGGTGGGCGACGCGGTGGTCACCACGCGTTTCACCGGCGGCTACCGCGAGGCGAACATCGGTCCGGCGGGCGATTTCCTCAAGGTGCCTTCCACCGATCCCGACTGGCTGGCGCTGTGCAGCACCGGCGTATCGGCGATGGTCGCGCTCGATGTCATCGGGGAATTGAAGGCCGGAGAAACGGTGGGGATTTCCGCGGCGGCAGGCGGGCTCGGTCATTTCCTGGTCCAGATCGCCGCCCAGCGCGGATGCCATGTCGTGGCAGTCTGCGGCGGCGCGCAAAAGGCTGCCTTCGTGCGCTCGTTGGGCGCGGCGCGGGTGATCGATTACACGGCCGAGGATGTGCGCGCGGTGCTGGACGCCGACTATCACAATGCGCTCGACGTGGCGGTCGATACCGTATCCGGCGCTATCCATGATGCCTTTCTCGCCAATTTGGCCAATCATGGCCGTCTGGTGGTGGGCGGCGCGGCGGCGGACCTCAACGGCAAGCCCGAGATCGTCAGCGGCCCGCGCATCGCCAATGCCATCTATTACAAGGGCGCCTCGGTGCGCGGCTTCATGAATGGGCTGATGACCGCCCACTGGCCCGCCGCGCGCGAGAAGCTGTTTGCGCTATACAACGAGGGACGCATCAAGGTGCATTTTGATGATCCGCGCTACCATGGCCTTGAAAGCGTGTTTGACGGGGTGGAACGCCTGCTCTCCGGCGCGTCGAGCGGCAAGGTCATTGTCGATCTGGAGACGGCGCGGTGAGCTTGACGCTGATCGACAAGATCTGGGACCGCCATGTGGTGGCCACGACTGCGGCAGGGGCCGATCTGGTGGCGATCGACCGGGTCTTCCTGCACGAGCGCACGGGGGCTGCCGCGCTGAAAAGCATGGCGGTGTCGGGCCGTACGCTGGCCGATCCGGCGCGCGTGTTCGCGGTGATGGACCATATCGTGGACACGCGCATCGGGCGCGGCGACCAGACGCTGATGGAGGGCGGACAAGCCTTCATCACCGAAACCCGCGCTGCCGCCAAGGCGGCGGGCATTACGCTGTTCGATGTGACGGACCCCGATCAGGGCATCACCCATGTGATCTCGCCCGAACTGGGCATCGTGCTGCCCGGCTGCACGCTGGTTGCGCCTGACAGCCACACCTGCACCCAGGGCGCACTGGGCGCCATGGCCTGGGGCATCGGCGCTTCCGAGGCCGAGCACGCCATGGCGACAGGCGTACTACGCCTGCCCCGGCCCAAAACGATGCGCGTGCGCTTCGAGGGCGCGCTGGCACCGGGCGTCACCGCCAAGGACATGGCGCTGGCGCTGATCGCCACCCATGGCGCCGGCGGCGGCGCGGGCCATGCGGTGGAGTTTGCTGGAAGCGCGGTGACCGCGCTCGACATCGAGGGGCGAATGACACTGTGCAACATGGCGACCGAATTTTCCGCCATGTCCGCCATTATCGCGCCCGATGAGACAACCTTTGCCTATCTGGCCGGGCGCCGCTATGCGCCCGCCGACTTCAACGATCCCTATTGGCAGACGCTGCGCAGCGACGATGGCGCCGTCTTCGACCGCGAGATCCTGATCGATGCCGCAGCGATCGCGCCCATGGTAAGCTGGGGCACCAGCCCAGAGCATGCCATGCCGATCGACGGTGTCATCCCGCATGGACCGCAGCGCGCCCATGACTACATCGCATTGGCCGCGGGTGAGCGGATTGAGGGCACGCCCATCGACGTTGCCTTCATCGGTAGTTGCACCAACGCCCGCCTTTCTGACCTGCGCCGGGCGGCGGCGCTGCTCAAAGGGCGCCATGTCGCTCCCACCCTTCGCAAGGCCATGGTGGTGCCGGGCAGCAGCGCGGTGAAGCGCGCCGCCGAGGCGGAAGGTCTCGACAAGATCTTCGAGGCGGCCGGGTTTGAATGGCGGATGAGCGGATGCTCGCTGTGCTTCTTTGCCGGGGGCGAGAGCTTCCCGCCCGGCAGCCGCAGCATCAGCAGCACCAACCGCAATTTCGAGGGGCGGCAGGGTCCGGGCATCCGTACCCATATTGCCAGCCCAGAAGTCGTGGCGGCCAGCGCCATCGCCGGCGCCATTGCCGACCCGCGCAAGCTGGCCCCCACCCCCATCGCGGCACAGGCACAAGCATGACCCCCTTTACAACGCTTTCGGGCATTGCCGCCCCCTTGCTAGCCGACAACATCGACACCGACGCCATCATCCCGAGCCGCGAGATCAAAAACACCGGGCGCACCGGGCTGGCCGAGGGCATGTTCGCCCCTTGGCGTTACACACAGGGGCGTGAGCCCAATCCCGATTTCGTGCTGAACCAGCCCGCCTATGCCGGGGCCAAAATCCTCGCTGGGGGTTCCAACTTCGGTTGCGGCTCCAGCCGCGAGCATGCCGTCTGGGCGCTAGCCGAATATGGCATTCGCTGCGTGATCGCACCCAGCTTCGCACCGATTTTCGCCGCCAACTGCATCCGCAACGGCCTGTTGCCGCTGGTGCTGCCCCGCGATGGGGTGGAGGCCGTTGCCGGCCACATGGTCGCCATTGATCTGGCGGCGCAGACACTAACCTGCGAGGGCGTGACCCACAGTTTCCCGATCGAGGAGGAGGCGCGGGACATGCTGCTCGAAGGGCTCGATGTCATCGATCTCACCCTCAAATCGCGCAGCGCGATCGCGGCCTGGACCCGCGCCGACCGTGCCGAGCGCCCATGGATCTACCTATGACCTTCATCACCCTCTCCGAAGTCGGCCCGCGCGATGGGCTGCAGTCGATCAAGCCGGTCATGCCGCTCGATGCCAAAAAGGCATGGATTGCCGCTGAAGCGGCCTGCGGCGTGCGCGAGATCGAGGTGGGCAGTTTCGTTCCGCCCAGCCTGCTGCCCCAGATGGCCGATACCGCCGAACTGGTCCGCTTTGCGCGCGGGATCGAGGGGCTCAACGTCGTGGCGCTGGCGCCAAATGCCAAGGGCGCGGCGCGTGCGGTCGAAGCGGGCGTTCACGGCTTTTCCGCGCCTTTTTCGATGAGCGAAACCCATTCCATCCGCAATGTTCGCAAGGATCACAAGCAGATGGTCGAAGAGATTGCGGCCATGGCTGCCATTGCGGCGCAGGGGGGCGTGCATTTCGCTGTCGGTCTCTCGACCGCCTTTGGCTGCACCATCGAGGGGGCCGTGCCCGAGGCCACCGTCGTGCGGCTGGCCGTGGCCAGCGTCGAGGCGGGGGCGAAGGAACTGAGCCTCTCGGACACCACCGGCTATGCCGATCCGGCGCAGGTGCGCTGTCTGGTGCGCGCCGTGCGCGCCGAGGTGGGCGAGGTGCTGACGACGCTGCACTTGCACAACACGCGCGGGCTGGGGCTGGCCAATGCGCTGGCCGGGCTCGATGAGGGCATCACCACGCTCGACGCCTCGCTGGGTGGGCTGGGCGGCTGTCCCTATGCGCCGGGCGCCTCGGGCAATCTGGTGACCGAGGATCTCGTGCTGATGCTGAACGCGATGGGCTATGAGACCGGGATCGATCTGGAAAAACTGCTGACGGTGCGTGCCATCCTGACCGAGGCGCTGCCCGGCGAACCGCTGTATGGTTTCACGCCCGATGCCGGCGTGATGATGGATTATCATGAAAGGATGGCCCGTTGAGCCAGAATCCCACTCCGCTCGCGGGACTGCGCGTTATTGAGTTCACCCATATGGTGATGGGCCCGGCGGTAGGTCACATTCTGGCCAGTCTTGGCGCCGAGGTGATCCGCATCGAGCCGTTGGGCGGGGACGCCACCCGCCGCCTGCTCGGCTCGGGCTCGGGCTATTTCTCGATGTACAACCGGGGCAAGCAGTCGATCTGCCTCGACCTCAAATCGCCCGAAGGCGTGGATGTGGCGCGCGACCTGATCGGGGGCGCCGACATTCTGGTTGAGAATTTCCGCCCCGGCGCGCTCGACCGCATGGGCCTGTCCTATGAAGCGATGAGCACGGTCAATCCGCGCCTCATCTATTGCAGTGAAAAGGGCTTTCTGCCCGGCCCTTACGAAAACCGCACGGCGCTCGACGAGGTGGCCCAGATGATGGGTGGCCTGGCCTATATGACCGGACCGCCGGGGCGTCCGCTGCGCGCGGGCAGCAGCGTCATCGACGTGACGGGCGCGATGTTCGGCGTCATCGGCATTCTGGCCGCGTTGGAGGAACGCCACCGCACTGGGAAGGGCCAAAAGGTTGTCGCCAGCCTGTTTGAGACAACAACCTATTTGGTTGGCCAGCACATGGCCCAGTTCGCGGTGACCGGGAAGGCTGCCGCCCCGATGCCGGCACGCATTTCGGCCTGGGCCATCTATGACGTGTTCGAGACGAAAGACCTGCCCATTTTTCTTGGCGTGGTGTCCGACACATTGTGGGAAAAGTTTTGCGCGCTCATGGGTTTTGACGATTTATGGGCCGATGAAAGCCTGCGCGCCAACAACAGCCGCGTGCTGGCGCGCGATCGCATCCTGCCTGTCGTGCGTGAAAAGGTCGCGGGTTACACCCGCGCGGAGGTCATCGCGCTGATGGAGGGGACTGGCATTCCCTTTGCCCCGGTCAGGAAGCCCGAGGAACTGTTCGACGACCCGCAATTGGCCGAGGGTGGCCTGGAACCGGTGGTGCTCGACGATGGACGCGAGACTCGGCTGCCCACCGTGCCGCTGGAGATGGCAGGCCTCCGCCCCGGTGCCGAGCAGCACCTGCCCCAGCCCGGCCGCGATGCCCGCTCGGTGCTGGCGGCGCTGGGCTATGATGAAAGCAGGGTAGAAGCGCTCATCGCGCAAGGAACGGTGGGCGCTTTGTAAGGCAGCTTTTCAGGGACAATGGTGCAGTGCCCCTTTGACAAGCCCGCACTTGGCCCCGGCACCCTACGGTGTCGGGGTCTTTTTCATGGCGCCTTTTGCCGCGGAGCATGAAAAAGGGCGCGGATGGCAAACATCCGCGCCCGAAATGCGTGCGTTCCGCCCGGTCAGAACGGCTTGACCGTCCCCAAAAAGCAGATGCCGGCAATGGTCACCCAATAGACATAGGCCATGCAGCGACCCAGCAGAAAGTCACGCTCCAGCACCGCCTCAATCTGCGGATTGGGCCCTTGCGCCAGAATGCGGAAGGCCGTGGTCCAGCGGCGCATGATCCAGCGTAGGCCCAGCCCGATGCACAGCGTAAAGCCATAAAGGGTGAACTTGGTGGCATACCAGCGGCTACCCTCGCCCGCCTCGAAGGGTCCAAGGCCGAGCAGCGACGAAATGCCGACGATAAAGATTGTGGGGATGAGCACATAGCGCACCGCCTCGTCGATCTTGGTCAGCTTGATGCCCAGATCGGTTTCTCGCTTGAAAAACGCGCTCCAGCACAGGCCCAGCCACAGTGCGACGAAGATCCACATAAAGGTCAGGAAATTGCCGCCATAGGGCTGCAAACCATAGATATTGCCCATATGCAGGCCCAGCGGCAGCAGGGTGATGATGCCCGTGCGCGCCAGAATGTCGATGCGATAGGCCGTTTCCATGTGGCGGCGGCGTTCCTCCATCGACAGGTTGCGGTTGAGAATGTTGAAGCTGGTGTGGAAAATGCCCCATTCGCCGCCCAGCCAATAGACCATGCAGAGGATATGCAGCCAGCGCAGCACGAGAACTTCCTGAATCACGCGCAACTCCCCGTTTCAAGGATGGCGGACCGCCCCGGTCCCGCCCCGCCCGCCTTTGGCCGGAGTGGGACGCCCCTGCGGCGATCCGCCATCCACCCCTAGAATTCGGCCAGCAAACGGCCCACACCCTCGATCCTGTCCTCGATCCCGCAGGCCCGCAGACCGTGCCAATAGGTAGCCGTGTTGATGGCGATCACCGGCTTGGACAGCTTGCGTTCATACTCCACCGCCAGATCGACCATCGACAGATTGGTGCCCACCTGGACGATGGCGTCGACATCATCGCCATCCAGCGCGTCGAGAACCGGGCGCAGATCATCGGGCGATACCTTGGCAATGTCGGTCCAGCACTTGCACTGCAGGGGCGTGTCACGTTTCACCTCGAAGCCCGATTCCTCCAGAAAGCGCCGCACTTCGGCATTGGCGACCGGGTAATAGGGCGAGACGAAGCTGACGGTCCTGACCCCGCCATAGGCCTTGAGCGCGGCAGCCACGCTCTCGGCACCCGTGCTGGCGCCGACGCCAGCAACCGCCTCGACATTGGCCTTCCACGCGCGGCTGCCCTCAACCCCGCCGTAGAAGGTGACCGCCGACATGCCCAGCACCAGATAATCGACCCTGGCCGTCATCACTGAGCGCACCGCATCAAGGGTCGCATCGGAAATGGCCTGGGTTCCGACGAGGAAATCCTCATTCGACAGGGCCACCGGGTCCTCTACGTGGATCCGGCTGATATGGTTGGTCACCCCAACCGGGCGCATGCGCTCCATATCGGGCTGGACCACGGTGTTGGTGGAAGGGGCAATCACGCCCAGCAGCTTGCGCCAGCCCAGAACGTCACCCATGCATGCATTCCTTTCAAAGTCAGGCTAGGCAGAGATAAGGGCGAGGCCGGATGGCGGGGCGCCAGCACCGGCAACGCCCCCGTTCAGGCATCAAGCCACGGCATCGGCCTGCGCCAGGCTTTCATACATCGCCTGCCGCATCAAATAGGCCCGGCGCTTCTCGTCATTGGCCTTGAGCTGCAGCATCGCCTCGCGGCGGCGCTTGTGAGCCTCGTCCGAACCGCCCTTGATATAGGCCATGTTGTCCATCGTCTGCTGCTGGGTGAAGCTGTGCGTCACGGTGCGGCGCTGACGGTCATAGAGCGCCAGATCCTCGGTCGGCTTGCCGGCTTTCAGCGCGGGCTGCAGCTTTTCGAACAGGTTGAAGGCGTCATGCACGCCCGAATTCATGCCGAAGCCGCCCAGCGGATTGTTGAGATGCGCCGCATCTCCGGCCAGATAGACGCGGCCATGGCCAAAGCTCTTGGCCACGCGCTGATGCACGCGGTAGAGCGTGCGGTGGCCGGTTTCCACCTGCAGGTCGCTGCCCAGCAGGCGGCGGAAAATGCCGTCCTTGAAGGCGTCCGATTTCAGATGCTCGTCGCCCAGCGAGGCGTCGGTCGGCACCAGCACGCGCCACACCGAGGGCACGCGCAGCAGCACCAACCATTCCGACGGATCTGACACATAGTTCACATAGGCCAGATTTGGCAGAAACTCGGCCAGTTCCAGCGGGGTGGACAGGGTGAGGAAGCGTTCGGGATAGGTGAAGCCGTCAAATTCGATGCCCAGCCACTTGCGGACGATCGAATTGGCACCATCGGCACCGATCAGGTAATCGCAGCGATAGCGCAGGATGTCCGTCATGGTTTCCACCGCAAGGTTCACCCCCGCATCGTCCTGCTCGAAGGTGAGCAGGCGATGGCCGAAGAGCACCCTGGCGTTGGAATATTGTGCCAGCCCCTCGGCCAGCCCGCGCGAGAGGTGATACTGCTCGCACTGGATTCGGAAGGGATAGCGCGTGGCGTCAGCAATTTCGGCCAGGTCGAAGTCGATTACCTCGCCGCTGGCCCGGTCGCGCCAGTGATAGACCGGCGCTTTGAGACCACGCTCGAGCAGCATGGAAGTGATGCCGATCTCGTCGAGCATTTCGAGCGTCGACGGATGGAAGGTCGATGCACGCAGGTCCTGCGCACAATCCGCACCGGCTTCGAACACGGTGACATCATAGCCGGCCTTGGCCAAGAGAGTGGCCAGAACCGTGCCGACGGGGCCCGCCCCGACGATCGCAACCTGGCATCGTTCTACCCCTGTCATTCTCATGCACTCCAACTTCAGACTTGGAATTTGGTATGGACGTGCTTTGAGCAGGGATTGCCCCAAGTGCCGGAACTATCCGCACAGTGAGTATCCGGCCAGGGCAGCGGACCGGGCAAAACGCAAAGGGCCGCGCGGACGATGCCCCGCGGCCCTTTGCCGCAGACAGACCGCTACCCGGGCGGCGGATTTAGCTGGCTTATGGTCTCGCGCGATGCGGTTCGCGCCAAGGATGCCGGTCGAGAAACGCCTTGAGGTCGCGGGTGAAGAGCTGCGGATCTTCCCACATCGGGAAATGGCCGAGCTGCGGATAGTTGACCACTTCGACCTGCGCATTGGGAAAGCGCTGCTTTGACGAATCCTCGCTTTGACTGATGACCGTATCGAGACCGCACCACTGGATCAGCACCGGCCCATGCACCGCCGCTGTTTCCCGCGCGACCAGGTCGGTCTTGAACAGCTCGACATTGGCGGCCAGCAGCGCCTGCTGGTTGCGGTAGGCGCCAGGCAGATTGTCGGCGTCGAAGATTGAATCGACCATCCAGTCCTTCGGCTCGAAACCGGGCGAGGTCGTATCCTTGAACACCTCGCGGAAAAAGGCGTGGCTGCGCCATTGCGGGGTTCTGGCTTTCTGCTCGGCGATCAGTTCCTGCATCCGCGCGCCGATCTTGCGCGTCTGGCTCGGCCGTTCGAGCGGCAGAATGGAAAAGGCCATGGCCGTGACATGGCCGGGATAGGCCCGGTTGTATTCCAGCGCGACATTGGCCCCGTTGCTGGTGGCAACCAGCGCAAAGCGGCTATAACCCAATTGGCGCATCAGGCCGTCCATCAGAGCGGCTGCGCGCGGGGTCGTATAAACTCCCGTGGGATCGGGACCAGAAAGCCCATAGGGCGGCCAGTCGAACCGCACCACGCGGTAGCTGCGCTTCAGACGCGGCACCACCAGATCCCACTGATGCAGATTGACGATCGACCCATGCAGCAGCACGACGACCGGTGCATGGCGCGGCCCTTCCTCGCGCACATGGATGGGGACGCCATCCACGGTGACGAAGCGCGAGGGCGGCGCGGCCCAGCGCGCCCGCACGGCGGCGACATCGGTGTTCACATTGGGCTGCTCGGCCGCAGGCGCCGCTGGCAACGGCCCAGTGATACCGGCCCCGGCCAGGGCGGCGGCAGCCAGCAGAGTCCTCACGCGGCCATATCCGCCGGCCAGCGCGGCAGGCCCATGGTCTCACGCAAGGTCTGGCCCGGATAGGCGCTGCGCAGCACGCCTGCCGCCTGGAGGATGGGCACCACCTCCTGCACGAAGAGTTCCAGCTCGCCCGGCATATAGGCCGGCTGCAGGGTGAAGCCATCGCAGGCCGCCGCATCCACCCAAGTGATCATCATCTCGGCCAGTTGGGCCGCCGTGCCGCGAAACACATTGTGTCCGCGCGGTGTGCGGACGTAGCCGGCGGCGAACTTGCCCAGCGACAGGCCGGTGGCCACCGGCTTTTCCAGCGCGCGGGCGATGTCCGCGCGCGGCAGGATGGTCTGGTCGAGGATCAGATCCTCGGGGATCGGGCCAGCAGGATCGCATGTCGTCAGATCAACGCCCAGACCTTCTGACAGATATTCAATGCACAAAGCCTCATCGGCCAGATCGAGCAGGGCCTGATCCTTGGCGATGGCCGCTTCCTCGCTTTCGGCCAGGATGAACGAAAGGCCTGGCATGATCCGTACCCCGTCCGGGTCGCGCCCGGCGGCGGTCACGCGCGCCCGCATGTCGTTGCGGAAAGCGATGCCGGCTTCCATCGTGGGTGCCGGACAGAAAATCGCCTCGGCGACGCGGGCGGCAAAGTCACGCCCATCCGCCGATTGCCCTGCCTGCACGAAGACCGGGCGTTGCTGGGGCGAGTTGCCCAGTTCGTGGTTCATCGCGCGCCAATGCTCCTGCGCTTCGGCCACCACCTGCGCCGCCATTCTGTAGCGCAGCGACTTTTCGGGAAGTTCCTCCTCGCCAAAGTTGAAGGCGGTGTCGGGATGAGCCGAGGTCACAATGTTCCACCCGGCCCGCCCGCCGCTGATCCGGTCCATGGTAGCAAAGCGCTGGGCCAGCCCCTCGGCAGACCAGTATGTGGTCGAAAGCGTGTTCACCAGCCCGATATGCTCGGTAACCGAAGCAATGGCCGAGAGCAACGCCATGGGGTCGAGCGTGGGCATGGCCAGCCGCTCGGGCGTGTGTCCCCCTGCCCCGCGCGACTGGATCTGGTCGCCAAAGACGATGGCGTCGAAGCAGCCGCGTTCCACCAATTGTCCCACGCGCTTGTAATAATCCATAGAGAACACGTCGGCGGGCTTCGCGTTTTCATGACGCCAGCCGCTGGGATAATGGCCGATACCCTGAAGGAAGGCCCACAAGTGCAGGGGACGGGGCATCAGGCGATCTCCTCTTGAGCGGCTTGGGTGGGCGCGGCCAGCTTCAGCCTTTCACGCAGCGTGCCGCCGGCGGCGGAGGGGGTAATAAGTCCAGCCAGGCGCTGGGCGACCAGCGGCAACTGGCCGAGCGCCGCGTCCACATCGACATGCACACCATCGATCCGCCCCTCGGCAAAGGCCTGTGCAATGGCGACACTGTCCAGATCCACACCGACGCGCAGCAGGCGCCGCGCGCCCTCCGGCGCGGCCTGATCCGCCTCCACGATCATCACATCGATGCCCGGCACGGCAAAGGGCGAGAGCGCATTGCACACCAGCAGCGGATGGCCCTGACGCGGGCGCATGGCATTCACCGGGCCCCGCGTCTTGTAATGGCTGCCGACATAATGGCTCGGGCGCACCTTGGTGGAATCGAGATAACGTCCGCTCTCCTTGTCGATGATGAGGCAATCGGCATCCCAGCCATCCCACAGGGCGCGCGTCGCCAGCACCATATCGGCGAGACGCTCGGCATCGCCATCTTCGGCCACCGGGCACCAGCCGAGCAGGCCGCCGGTCAGATAGTCGATCGCCGAGAGCGAGCGGGCGTGATGGAAGGGATGGCCAAGGCGCGTCGAGACCAGCGGCACCACGCCCATGCGGGTCAGGCGCGGGGCGGCCCAGGCGGCAATCACCTGCGCATCGAAGGGCAAGGCCTGGGGATGGCCCAGCACCAGCAGATCGACGCCCACCTCCTCGGCCAGAGGAAGGACCTTGGCGGCATAGGCCGGGTCGGCCATCGCCGCCTCGGACAGGCCGATGGAAAACATGAAATGTCTGGTCATACGATGATCACCGCTGGTGTGGAAATATGGATGGGCTCGCAACCATCGGCTGTGATGAGGACCAAATCCTCGCAATGGGCCGAGCCGCCGATGCCGGTGTCGAGCACCGGGCAATCGACCGAAATGACCATGCCCTCGCGCAGTTCGATGTCGGGCTTGCGCCAGAAACCGCCCGCATCCTGCCCTGGCTCATCGGTATGGGCCAAACCGCAGGAATGGGGGCCAAAGCCGATCGCCACATCATGGCCGCCACGCTTGAGGGCGTCCTGACCGAGCGCGACGATCTGGCTGAAACGCAGGCCCGGCCGCAACGCCTCGCGCACCGCCTGCCAGGCAAAGGCAGCGGCATCAGCGGCCCGCGCCGCTGCGCCCGTGGGTTCGCCGACGAACACCGTGCGGGCAAAATCGCCATGATAGCCCTGAAACTGGCTCACCGCGTCGAGAAACAGCGCCTGCCCGTCGGCGATGGTGTAGGGGCAGCTTTCCGAGGAGGAACGGTCGACATTGAGGAAGACGGCGGTGTTGCCCCGGCTGGCGGTTTCCCGTTTGAAGAGCGCGTGAAGGTCACGATAGGTCGCCCCGGCCCGCACGCCCTGCGCCACGGCGGCCAGCGCCTGCGCATTGGCCTGCGCCGCGCGCGCCATCAGCGCCTGTTCCAGAGGCGACTTGATGAGGCGGATTTCGCGCAGCGCGTTTTCGGCATGGACCGCTTCGCCCGGATGATCGTGGCGGGCCAGCACCACCGGCACCACGCCATCGTCCCACCCCACCCGGCCACCCCATGCCCCGCAGGCCTTGAGCGCGGCAACCAGCGCGCCGCCCGCGTTGCGATAGGCCGCCCGCTCTTTCAGCGAAGCGGCGCTGGTGGCCAGACGATGCGCTTCGAGCGGCGAGAGCGGAGCGAGGCCGCGATCGGGACACATCGGCACATCGCCGTTCTGGCCCAGGTCGCCGGTGTCGGTCAGATCGTCATACAGCCAGACATCGCGCGGCTGCGCGCGCCCATCGGCAAAGGTGTAATAGTGCAGGAAACGGCTGGTCACCAGCAGCGGTTGCTCGGGATGGCGACGCGAGAGAATGGCGAAAGTGCCCGGTGGCTGACCGATCCGGGTGCGGGCAATCTGCGGCCAGTGGCCCAGCGCATGAAAGACATTCACCGGCTGTCCCATCACGATGGCATCGAGATCCCACCGCTCCATCACCGCCATCGCCTCGGCCATGTTCATCGGGCCGGACAGGTTCAGCGCATCGAGGAGCGCCGCGTCGTCTTGGGGCTGGGGCAACATCATGGCCGTGACAGCAGCACGACCGGGCTGGCGGCGAACGTCCCTCGTGGCAACTTATCCGCCTGCTGGATAAGATCAGCGCGGCACGGCGCTTGGCGGCAGGGGAGCGTAGCCTGCCGTCCATGACATCCATCCACGCAACCGGGATCACACGCGAATTTGTCACGCTGGAGGAAGGGCAGATGCATCTGCGCCGCCTGCCGGGTAAGGCGGGCGTGCCGCTCGTCCTGCTCCATGCCTCACCGGCTTCGGGCAGCTTCATGCAGGGGTTGATGAATGCCTTGCGCGCGGCTGGCCATAAAAGCGCCATTCTGGCACCCGACACGCTGGGCAATGGCGACAGCGCCGCGCCCGCCCCCGACCATCCCGACATTGCCTATTTCGCCCACAGTGTGCTGCGCATGCTCGACGCTCTGGAGATCGAGGTGGTCGATCTCTATGGCTCGCATACAGGGGCACGGATCGCCTGCGAGTTTGCCGCCGCCTATCCAGGCCGCTGCCGCCGTCTGGTGCTTGACGGCATCACCGAATATTCCGACGAGATGCGGGCCGCCGTCGTGGCCAATTATGCCCCGCGCGTCGAACCCGACGCCTATGGCCGCCATCTCATCTGGGCCTTCAACTTCTGCCGCGATCAGGCGCTGTTCTTCCCCCATTTCATGCAGGATGCCGAGCATCGCCTGGCCGTGCCCATGCCCTCGCCCGAGGTGCTGCACCGCATCACGCTCGACGTGCTGAAAAACTGGGACACCTATTCCAAGCCCTATATCGCCGCCTTCGAATATCCCACCTTCGCGCGGATGGCGCAGGTTGCGGCCCCTACCCTGCTGCTCAAGCCCGAAACCGAACTGGCACTCCTCAACGCCTCGGTTGCGCGGGCCATGGCGGTGCTGCCGCAGGGCGCGGAGCAGGCCGTGCCCCCCGGCGACACCGCCAAGGCGCAAGCCATGGCCGCATTCCTTGTTCAACCCCCTGCTGACCGGAATCCGTGATGAGCGCGCAACGGCTATCGATGAAGATCTGTCTGGGCTTTGGATTGGGCACGGTGGGCGTGTCCATCATGCTCAACGCCGTGACAGCCTATTACCCCGCCTTCATGAGCACGGTTCTGGGCCAGTCGCCCGAAGTTGCCGGCTATCTGATGATGGGTGCCAAGCTATATGACGCCTTCGTCGACATTCTCATCGGCAACATGAGCGACCGTAGCCGCAGCGCCTGGGGCCGCCGCCGCCCCTTCATGCTGCTGGGCGCCATTCTGGCGGCGGCCAGCTTCCTGATGCTGTTCGCACCCCCAGCGCTCAGTTCCAGCGCGCTCATTGCCTATATGATCGCGGCGCAGATCCTTTATTCCACGGCCTATTCCCTCTTTGCCGTGCCCTATATGGCGCTGCCCGCGGAACTGACCGACCGCTTTGCCGAGCGGACCCGGCTCATCTCCTACCGGACGGTGTTTGTGTCCATCGGCCAGATGCTGGCGACAGCGGGCACGGCAGCAGTCATCAAGGCGGGCGGCGCGGGCGGCTCGGCCTATGCGATGATGGGCGTGGTGATGGCGCTTGTCATCTTCGGCACGATGACAGGCACCGTGCTGGCCGTTCCGGCCACCCATGCGCAAAAGGATGAGAAAAGCCCGGCACAGAAGGTGCCATTTGGCCGCCAGGTGCGCCTCATCACGCGCAACCGGCCCTATATGCTGCTGCTGGGCGCCAAGGTGTTCCAGTTCCTGGCCTTTGCCAGCATGGGTTCGACCGGGCTGCTCTATCTGCTCAATGTGTTGAACCTTGGCTATTCCGGCCAGATCACGCTGACCGCCACCTCGAATGTCGCCACGGCTCTTTCCATGCCGCTCTGGGTGTGGATGGGCGCGCGCATCGGCAAGCATCGCACCTATCTGGTGGGCGTGCTGGTGTTCTGCGCAACGGCGCTGAGCTGGCTGGCCGTAGGCCGGGGGGTGAGTGAGGGGCAGATCATCGTGCGCGGCATTTTTGCCGGGGTTGGGTCAGGTTCGCTGATCCTGATGTCGATTTCGATGCTGGGCGACACCATGGCCTATGACCGGCTGATCACCGGCATGGCACGCGAGGGGCTGCTCTCCTCGGCCGTGGCGGTGGTGGAAAAGGCCAGCTTTGCGCTCGGTGTGGCCATTTTGGGCCTCTGCCTGCGCGCGGCGCATTACATTCCCACCACCGGCGGCAGACTGGTCGAACAGCCCCATAGCGCGATGACCGCGCTGACGCTGGGCTATACCGCAGTGCCTGCGCTGCTCTTCATCGCCAATGGCGTCTTCATCTGGCTCTATGATCTGGACGAAGGGAAGATGGCCGCCACCCGCGCAAGGCTGGCGGCCTGATTGTGCTCAACGCGGCCTGACAGGCTGGAAGAGCATAGGGGCGAACTCGTTCAGATAATCGCGCCAGTTGATCCAGGTATGGCCGCCGCCACTTTCGCGATAGATATGGCGGATGCGGTAGCGGTCAAGCACGGCGACTGTGGGCGCAGCAGAAGGATAGAGGCCATCCTCGCGCCCCATGCCGAAATAGACCAGATGCACGGAGCGCGCCGCAGCCTTGAGCGCATCGTCATGGGCGGCGGCGAAATCGTCGGTGGCCTTGGCGCTCACCCCCGTCTGGCTGCCAACGCCCATGCCCATCGAGAAGATGCCGAGCCAGTGGAACGTGTCGGGCCGCGTCAGACCTTCGCGGATGGTGTGCGAGCCGCCCATGGACAGGCCCGCCATCGCCCGCGCCTCGGCGGTGGGGACGGTGCGATAGGTGCCGTCGATCAGCGGGATGAGATCCCGCGTCAGGTCCGCGCCGAATCCCGCCGCGTGAAAATCGGTCGCGCGGTCGGCATCGGGGAGGTGGCCATCGGGCATCACCACGATCATCGGCCGTGCCTCGCCCGAGGCGATCAGCCGGTCGAGAATCTGGTTGGCATGGCCGATGCTGACCCAGCTATCGTCATTATCGCCCGAACCATGGACGAGATAGAGCACCGGATAGCGCGCGGCGGCGCCCTTTTCATAGCCCGGTGGGGTGTAGACATGAGCCCGCCGGCGCACCTTGAGCGACTTTGACCAATAATCTACCGTGGCCACTGCGCCATGGGGAATGGTCGCGTCCCATGCCTGAAAGGTCGCGCCGGGCACCTCGACCACCGCTTCGATGCCATAGCGTGTCTGCGAGAAGGACCGGGCATAAGGATCGACGGTGCGCACCCCATCGACGCGGAAGCCATAGCGATAGGGCCCGGGCGCCACAGGGCCAGTTGTCGTGCCGCTCCACAAACCGCTGGCATCGCGGGTCAGGACCAAGCCCATCGGCGTGCCTGCCGGAAAGCCCTGGGGGATCACCGGCGCGGCATCGGGGCTGGTGGCCAGCACTTCCCTCGCCTCTGGCGCGCAGAGGCGGAACGTCAGGCGATGATCGGGCAGCACCTCGACCGAGCGGACCGGCGGCGGAAGCGGCGTGTACCACGGCTTCAGGCAGGTGCCGCCCTGGGCCACGACAGGGCCGCCCGACATAAGCGCGCCCGTTGCAAGCAGAAAGGCTGAAACACGTAGATGGACCGGCATGGCTTTCTCCCTTTGCACAGGCAAGAAAGCTGAACCGGCGGCGGGCGAGCGCAACTTTCACCCGCCCCTTATCCGACCAGCGGTGAGTGGTCCCTCGCCCTCACACCACGGCGCAGAGCGTCTTCCATTCCAGATAATTGTCCATCGCCTGCTTGCCGCTGTCACGCCCCCAGCCCGAAGCCTTGACCCCGCCGATGGGCAGGCAGGCATCATACATGGCGTGGCAGTTGATCCATACCGTGCCGGCGCGAATGTCGCTCGACAGGCGGTGGGCGTGGCTCAGGCTCTGGGTCCAGACGCTGGCGGCAAGCCCATACTGGGTGCTGTTGGCAGCCGCGACCACCTCCTCCACATCGTCATAGGCCTGCGCCACCAGCACCGGGCCAAAGACCTCCTCGCGCACGATCTCGAAGTCGGGCTTCACATCGACCACCACGGTGGGCGCAATGAAGGTGCCCACCTCACCCGACCGTTCGCCGCCAGCCAGCATGGTGGCACCCTGCGCCTTGGCCCGGTTCAGGAAACCTTCCACCCGCTCGGCATGGCGGGCCGAGACGACCGGGCCCATCTGCGTGTCAGGCAGCAGGCCATGCCCGAGCTTGATGCTCCTGGCGTAATTGGCCACGCCCTCGACCACCTGATCGTGGATCGAGCGATGGACATAAAGACGGCTGCCCGCGATGCACACCTGCCCCGCGTTGAAGAAGATGGCATTGGCCACGCCCGGAATGGCAAGGTCGAGATCGGCATCGGGCAGGACGATGCTGGGTGATTTGCCGCCCAGCTCCAGCGTAACCCGCTTGAAATTGGTCTTGGCCGCATCGAGAATGGCCCGGCCCGTGGCGGTGGACCCAGTGAAGGCCACCTTGTCCACGCCCGGATGGTTGGCGAGCGCTGCCCCCGTTTGCGAACCCAGCCCTGTCACCACGTTGAGCACGCCGGCGGGCAGCCCCGCCTGCGCCATCAGTTCGGCAAGGCGCAGGGCAGTAAGGCTGGTGTCCTCGGCAGGCTTGAGCACGAGCGTGCAGCCTGCCGCGAGCGCCGGGGCCAGCTTCATCGCGGTGAGCACAAGGGGCGAGTTCCACGGCACGATGGCCGCCACCACGCCTACGGCCTCGCGCACTGTCCAGCTGCGCATCTGCTTGCCGGCGGGCTGGTAATTGATCGAGCTTTCGAGCGTGTTGCCCTCGATCGCCATCGCCTGGCCCGCAAAGAAGCGGAACTGGTTGATGGCGCCCGGGATCTCCGCCCAGCGCCCGACATAGAGCGGCTTGCCCTGGTCGAGCGTTTCCAGCTCGGCCAGTTCGTCGATATTTGCTTCGAGCAGGTCGGCGATGGCCCAGAGGATACGCGCCCGCTCCACCGGCACGGTGGCGCGCCAGCCCGGCAGGGCGGCCTGCGCCGCAGCCACCGCAGCATCCACATCCTGCACGCTGGCATCGGCGATCAGCGCCGTCTGCGTGCCCGTGGCCGGATCAAGCGTGGGCAGTGTGCGGCCACCTTGCGCGGCCTGCCACCGCCCGCCGATAAACAATCCCTCGCCGCCGCCACGCCGGGCCAGAAACTCGCGCGAGTCGTTGCGCAGCGTGTTCATATCAAGGGCCATCGGTTCGTTCTCCATCTGCGGCGCGCGGCGCCTCGCTGCTGAAACTGGCGCGCATGGGCCGGACTGACCACTCAGCGCCACCAAAAATTCGGCTGGCGGATATTCCGCCGCCTGCCTCAAGCCAAGTGCCGGCTTTCGGTTACGCATGGCCCGATCGGCATCGCCGTTTATGGAATATCATTATACCAAATCCCATCGCTGCGCTACGGCGGATCTGCCCGATGCCCGATTCATGGAACCAAGGAAGCTGGGGACTATATGACCTACCGATTGGGTGTAGACGTTGGAGGCACCTTCACCGACCTCCTGCTTTTCGACCAGACCAGCGGCAATTTCTGGCGCCACAAGACCCCTTCGACCCCGCATGACAGTTCCGAGGGCATCCTTAATGGCGTAACGGCAATCTGCAACAAGGCAGGCGTCACCCCGGCCGATGTGGAATTCTTCCTGCATGGCACCACCGTGGCGACCAATGCCGTGCTGGAAGGCAAGGGTGCGCGCGTCGGCCTCATCACCAGCAAAGGCTATCGCCAGATCATGCAGATCGCCCGCAGCTTCGTGCCGGGCGGCCTTGCCGGCTGGATCGTCTGGCCCAAGCCCGAGCCGTTGGCTGCGCTGGAAGACACCCATGAAGTCTCCGGGCGCATGGATGCCCAGGGCAACGAGATCGCCGCGATCGACGAGGCCGAGATCCGTGAGGCGCTCACTGCCTTGCGCGACAGCGGCGTGGAAGCGCTGACGGTCAGCCTGATCAACGCCTATCTCAACGGCGCACATGAGAAGCGCGTGGGCGAACTGGCCGCGCAGATCATGCCTGGCATTCCCATCTCGCTCAGCCATGAAGTCCTGCCCGAGATGCAGGAGTATGAACGCACCCTCACCACCGTGGCCAATGCCAGCGTGCGCCCGGTGGTGGGCAAATATGTCCGCAATCTGCGCAGTCGCCTGCGCGAGGGCGGCATGGCCGGATCACTGAGCCTGTTGCGTTCCGACGGCGGGTTGATGTCCTCTGAGAAGTCGGAAGAACATCCCGTCAGCCTGCTGATGAGCGGCCCGGCGGGCGGCGTCACCGGCGCAATCTGGGTAGGCCGCAACGCGGGGATCAAAAACATCCTTACGCTCGATGTCGGGGGCACGAGCACCGATGTGGCGCTGATCGAGAACCTTGAGGCGCGCCGCCAGCGCACCACTGAGGTCGGCCATCTTCAGGTGCGCGCCTCGGCGCTCGATGTGAAAACCGTCGGGGCGGGCGGCGGCTCGATCGCCTATGTGCCCGAACTGACCAGGGCGCTGCGGGTCGGCCCCCAGTCGGCAGGCGCGGTGCCGGGGCCTGTCGCCTATGGCAAGGGCGGCACGCTGCCCACGGTGACGGACGCCAACGTGGTGCTGGGCTATCTGCCAGAGAACCTGCTGGGCGGCACCTTCCAACTCGACCGCGAAGGTGCGAAACAGGCGGTGCAGACCATCGCCGATGCGCTGGGCATTGGTCTCATGGAAGCGGCGCGCGGCATCATCGACATCGTCAACGAAAACATGTTCGGCGCGCTGCGCATGATTTCCGTCCAGCAGGGCTATGACCCGCGTGATTTCGCGGTGATGGGCTTTGGCGGGGCCGGGCCGCTTCATGTCAATGCCGTTGCCAAGCTGATGGGCTCCTGGCCCGCCGTTTCGCCGGTCTCGCCGGGCGTGCTGTGTGCGCTGGGCGATGCCACCACCCGCATGCGCACCGAAACCGCACGCAGCTTCTCGCGCCGCGTGAGCGACACCGATGAGGACAGCGTCATCGCCGTGCTGGAGGAGATGGCTGCCCAGACCCGCAGGGAACTGCTGGCCGAGGGTGTGGCCGAGAGCGACATCATCTCGGTCTTCGAACTCGATGTGCGCTATGAGGGGCAGGCCTTCGAAGTGCCGCTCTCGATCGACCCGGAAACGCTGCGCAAGGATGGGCTGAAGGGCGTCACTGCCCGCTTCGATGCCGAACACCACCGCCTTTTCACCTTCAACATGGACAGCGCGCATGAACTGGTGAACCTGCGCGCGGTTGCCATGGGCCCGGCGCTCGAACTGGCCGCCCCGGCGCTGGAGCAGGGCGACGGCAATCCGCAGGCCGCCAAGATCCGTGACCACCAGCTCTGGGACAAGGACCGCATGGTCCCGGCCGTCATCTATGATCGCGCGAGATTGCGCGCCGGCGACATCATCCCCGGTCCGGCCATTGTCACCGAGATGGATTCGACCACGCTGATCGAGGCCAATTGCGTCGGCACGGTCGATCATGTCGGCAACATCCTGATCAACCTCGCCTGAAGGGAGCACCATCATGCCCGCACAGATCATCCAGGCGAATGAAACGCCTTTCGCCCCCGTCGCCGTCGATCCGGTCACGCTCGACATCATCGAGAACGCGCTGCGCAACGCCCGCATCGAAATGGACGCCACGCTGGTGCGCACCGCCATGTCGCCGGGCATCCGCGAGCAGGGCGACGCCTTCCCGCTGATCGCCGACCACAAGGGCCGCATGGTCGTCGGCCAGTTCGGCAGCTACATCGGGCCGTTCCTCGAAGGCTATGAGGGCACGGTGGAAGAAGGCGACATGATCTTCCTCTCCGACCCCTATTCGGTGGGCGGCGCGATCAGCCATTGCAACGACTGGCTGGTGCTGCTCCCCGTGTTCAGGGACGGGCGCCTGATCGCCTACACCTCGATGTTCGGCCATCAGAGCGACATCGGCGGCATGGTGCCGGGCTCCATGCCCATCCACGCCACCTCCATCTTTCAGGAAGGCGTGCGTATTCCGCCGGTCAAGATCTGGAAGAAGGGTGTCTATAACGAAGACCTCATCAAGCTGGTGATGCATCAGTCGCGCACGCCCAACTGGTGCAAGGCCGATCTGAACGCACTGATCGCCTCCTGCCGCGTCGCCGCACACCGCATCGAGGAAATGGCCGAGCGGTTTGGCGACGACATGTTCGTGGCCGCCACCGAACTCTTGCTGGAGCGCAACCACCGCGCGATGCAGCAACTGATCAATAGCTCCATCGGCGAGGAGAAGGTCAGCTTCGAGGATTATATCTGCGATGATGGCCTGGGCTATGGCCCCTACAAGATCAAATGCACGATGTGGCGCGAGAACGGCCGCGTGGTGCTCGATTTCGACGGGACCGATCCGCAGTCGCAGGCCTCGATCAACATGCTGCTCAACGAGAACATGATGCGCATGTTCTTTGGCATTTACATGATCATGATCTTCGACCCGCAGATCCTGTTCAACGATGGCTACTACGACCTGATCGATGTGCGCATCCCGGAAGGCTCGCTGCTGAAACCCCGCTTCCCCGCCGCGCTGTCGGGCCGCACCCATGTGCTGGGCCGCCTCTTCGACATTCTTGGCGGTTTGCTGGGCCAGAAGACGCCCGAGTTCCTCAATGCCGCCGGCTTCTCCTCCTCGCCGCATCTGTTCTACGCGGGCACGGACAGGAAGGGCCAGTGGTTCCAGCTCTTCCAGATCGGCTTTGGCGGCATTCCGGGCCGTCCACTGGGCGACGGGCCGGATGGCCACTCGCTGTTCCCCGGCTTCACCAACGTGCCCAACGAGTTCCTCGAACGCTATTTCCCGCTGGTGATCGAACGCTATGAAACCGTGGCCGACAGCGGCGGCCCGGGTCTGCATCGCGGCGGCAACGGCATCGAGATGGTCTATCGCTTCCTCGAGGACGGCGTGATCGCCATCCATGACGACCGCTGGTTCGTGCCGCCATGGGGCGTCAATGGCGGGTTGCCGGGCGCCCGCGCGCGCAAGGTGCTGGTCAAGGCCGACGGCACCGAGATCGTCGTGGGCAACAAGCTGGAGGATTATCCCGTCGAGGCCGGCGACAAGCTGCACTTCATCACCTGGGGAGGCGGCGGCTGGGGTGACCCGCTGGAGCGCGACCCTGCTCTGCTGGCCAGGGAACTGAAGCAGGGTCTGGTGACGGTCGAAGGCGCGCGCCGCTATGGCGTGGTGCTGATGGATGGAACGGTGGATGCCGCTGCCACCGATGCGCTGCGCGCCCGGATGCGTGCCGAGCGCGGCCCGATCGACACGTTCAACTTCGGCCGCGACCTTGAAACCCTGCGCGCCAATTGCCTGGCCGAAACCGGCCTGCCCGCGCCCATCGCTCCGCGCTGGGCCGCCCCTCTGGCGCAGGCGGCCGAGTAAAGCTTCGACGGAGCCCGTCGAACACCTCAGGCCCCCGGCGATCAACCTGCCGGGGGCTCTTTTCCCCGCAAGGACACATTTTCATGGCCAATCCCATCCTTCGCCAGAAGCTTGCCAGCGGCAAATTCTTCGTCGTGCCCGGCATTCAGGACATGATCGCCGCCGTCATCGCCAACAAGGTCGGCTTCGACATCGTCTATGGCACCGGCTATTGGCTCACCGCCAGCGCCTGGGGGCTGCCGGACGCAGGCATCGCCACCTATACCGAGATGAAGAACCGCATGGAGACGCTGGTGCGCACCAGCAACAGCGCGGTGATCGCCGATGGCGACACCGGCTATGGTGGCCTGCTCAACGTCCACCACACGGTCAAGGGCTATGAGGCGGCGGGTGTTACCAGCATCCAGATCGAGGATCAGGAATTCCCCAAGAAATGCGGCCATACGCCCTTCCGCCGGGTGATCCCGGTCGAGGATATGGTCGAGAAGATCAAGGTCGCCGTCGCCGCGCGCGAAAACGAGGATTTTCTGGTCATCGCCCGCAGCGACGCGCGCCAGAGCGAGGGCTTCGATGCCACGATGCGCCGCATGGAGGCCTATGACAAGGCCGGCGCCCATGTGCTCTTCCCCGAGGCGCTGGAAAGCGAGGAGGAAATGGCCAAGGCCTGCGCCGCCTTTGACAAGCCGCTGATGGCGAACATGGCCAATGGCGGATCAACGCCCATTCCGCTGGCGCCGGTGCTCGAAGAGATCGGCTATGCCTATGCGATCTATCCCTCGCTTACCTCGCTGGTGGCGGCCACCGCTATGGAAAAGGCGCTGCGGGACCTCAAGGACCATGGCATCGGCGAGCCCGAGGGCATCTTCAATTTCAAGGAATTCTGCTCACTGATCGGTTTTGACGAAGTGTGGGACTTCGAGAAGCAATGGGCAAAGGGCGCCTGACCGCCATGGCCATCAGCAACCCTTCCCCTGGCAACAGCCGCGACATCGCCGCAGCCGTCCTCACGCAGAGCGGCGGCCACAGCGCGCCCTATGCCACCAGCCATCCGCTGGAGATCAGGACGCTGCAACTGGCCGATCCTAAGCCTGGCGAGGTGCTGGTGCGGATCGATGCGGCAGGCCTGTGTCACTCGGATCTTTCGGTCATCAACGGCGACCGTCAGCGGCCCATGCCCATGGCGCTGGGCCATGAAGCCGCAGCAACCGTGCTGGCGCTGGGCGATCCGGAAGAAGCGGGGCTGGCCGTGGGCGACCGGGCGGTGCTGGTTTTCCTGCCCAGTTGCGGGCAGTGCCCCACCTGCCAGTCGGGCGAAGGCTATCTGTGTGCCAATGGCGCGGCGGCCAACGGCAAGGGCGAATTGATGCGCGGCGGCACGCGACTGTCCTGCCAGGGCGAGCATGTTCATCACCATCTGGGTGTCTCGGCCTTTGCGACGCAGGCGGTGGTGGACCGGCGCAGTCTGGTCAAGGTTGATGCCGAAATTCCGCCCGAAACTGCCGCGCTCTTTGGCTGCGCGGTGCTGACGGGCGTCGGCGCGGTGATGAACACGGCCGGCGTGCGCCCTGGTGAAAGCGTGTTGATCTATGGGCTGGGCGGCGTCGGTCTGGCTGCCTTGCTCGGTGCGCTGGCGGCGGGTGCACAGCCCGTGCATGCCGTGGATCCCAGCCCGGAGAAACGCGCGCTGGCGCTGGAACTGGGGGCTGCCATTGCCGTCGCGCCGGGTGATGAAGGCGGTGTGCCCGCCACCGATGTGGTGGTGGAGACCGTTGGCAAGGCCGCCGTTCTGGCGCAGGCCTACAAGGCGGCGCGCCGGGGCGGACGGATCGTCACGGTAGGTCTGCCCAATCCGGCCGAGTCGCTGGAGATCAACGCGCTGTCGCTGGTGGCCGACGGCAAGACGCTGATGGGCAGCTATATGGGCTCCTCCATCCCGTCGCGCGATATTCCGCGCTACATTGCCCTTTGGCGGGCGGGACGGCTTCCGGTCGAGCGCCTGCTCACGTCCAAGGGATCGCTCGAGGAAATCAACGAATTGATGGATCGACTGGCTTCTGGAACGGCAATACGGCAGGTTATTTTACCAGATTGGTGAGCGATTTGGTCCTTTCGTCGTCGGTTCCCGACAGGTGGCTACGTTATTTGACGTATCCGCCTGTCGGATAAACTAGCCCGTGTTTCGGAAAAATGACAATCTCCTGACACTCTGCATGAGTCGCGTGCAGCGAGGGAGACTGGCTATGGAAAAAGGCGTTCCGATTCGTTCGATCACAAGGTCCATTGCGGCGCTCAAGGCGATCAACCGCCATGGGTCGCTCTCGATGATGGAAATCGCCAAGGCCTCGGAAGTCCCCTATCCCACCGCCTGCCGCATCGTGCAGACGCTGCTCTATGAAGGGCTGATCGAGCAGGAACCGGCCCGCAAGCGCTATCGCGCCACGGCCATGGTGCAGACGCTGGCCACCGGCTTCCAGCATGATGACGAGTTGGTGCGGATCGCCCGCCCGCATATCGTCGCCCTCACCAAGAAGGTGGGCTGGCCGCTCTCGATCGCCATCCGCGTCGGGCGCGACATGATGCTGCGCGACAGCACCCATGCCAATTCCTCGCTGACCTTCGAGCAATATTACCCTGGCTTCACCCTGCCGATCCTCGACAGCGCCTCGGGCAAGGTGTCGATGGCCTATGCGCCCGATGAGGAGCGCGAGATGATCCTGCGCTTCATGCGCGTCTCGCAGGACATCGACCTCAACTATATGGCCACCGCCGAGGTAAGCCTCGATGTCGAGCGCATCCGCGCCCAGGGTTATGCCGTGCAGGGCCGCAACCATCACAATCTGACGCCGGGCAAGACCTCCTCGATCGCCGTGCCGATCTTCCGCAATGGTCATTACGAGGCCGCCATGACCCTGGCCTTCTTCGTCGCGGCCATGAAGCTTTCCACCGCCCTCGAGCGCTACCTGCCCGATCTTCAGGCCACCGCTGCTGCCATCAGCCACGATCTCTCCAACGGCGTCATGCAATGACACACGCCCGGGACAGCATGGGCCTCCCGGGCCTTCGCGCCACAGACCATCATGCACAAACGCGCCATCAGCCCCTTGGTCGTCAGATAAGCGTCCGGGCCTGCCCGTAGAGCGGATAGAACCGATCTCCATTCTCGAAGATGGCCGCCAAGGCAGGCAGCGAACTCGAAAGGCATAGTTTGACATGGACCGCCGCCGACCCGGTTGCCATCCGGGGGCGCCAAGGAACAGATGAGAATGGATTCGAGCCTCACCACCGCCTCTTCGGAAACGCTGCTGGCCGATCTGCACGCCGCCCTGCCGGCCGGAAGCCTGCTGACCAGCGAGGCGGATATCGCTTTTGGCGCGAATGATGTCTATCGCACCGGCGGCCTGCCACTGGCCGTCGCGCGGCCCCAGTCCGTAGCCGGAGTGCAGGCCCTGGTCCGTCTGTGCAGTGCGGCGGGTGTTGCCATCGTGCCGCGCGGCGGCGGCGCCTCCTACACCGATGGCTATCTGCACAAGCCGGGCGGCCATGTGCTTATCGATACCTCCGGGCTCGACAGCATCAATATCGACGAGGCCAATGCAGTGGTCACAGTCGGCGCAGGAGTCACCTGGGCAAGGCTCAAGGCCGAACTGGACCAGCGCGGCCTGCGCACGCCTTTCTGGGGACCCTTCTCGGGGATCGCCGCCACCATTGGTGGCAGCGCCAGCCAGAACACGCTGAGTCATGGCAGCAGCGCGCATGGCATTTCGGCCCAGTCGATCCTGGGCATGGAGGTGGTGCTGGCCTCCGGCGACATACTGAACACCAGCGCGGCGGAGGCCATGCGCTTCTATGGGCCTGATCTGACCGGCCTTTTCACCGGCGATTGCGGCACGCTGGGCATCAAGGTCTCCTTGCGCCTGCCGTTGATCAACCTGATGCCCGACGCCGAGACGCTCTCGTTTGCCTTCGATGATTTCGCGGCCTGTCATACGGCGGTCCGCAAGGCCCAGCTGGCGCGGCTCGATGATTCCTATTTCGGGCTCGATCTGGCGTTGTCCCAGGGACAGATCGGACGCCATGAGGGCATGGGCGCACGCCTGCGCATTGCCATCGAAGTACTCAAAAAGGCGCCGAACAAACTCAAGGGCCTGATGCAGGTGCTCAACATGGCGCTGGCCGGCGAGAACCCGATGCGTTCAGGCGCCTATATGTGCCATTTCATCGTCGAGGGCTTTGACCCGAAGGATGCCGCCCACAAGGCCCAGCACCTGCGCCAGATCATCAGTCCCCATGGCCGCGAGATCGCCAATTCAATCCCCACCTTTGTGCGCTCCATGCCCTTTGCGCCGCTCACCAACATACTGGGGCCTTCGGGCGAACGCTGGGTGCCCCTCCATGGGGTTTTGAGCCATCAGCAGGTGCTGCCCTTCCATGAGGCTTTCCAGCGGTTGATCGCCAGCTGGCAGGCGCGGATGGACAAGCATGGCATCTGGATCGGCACAATGTTCTCGCCGGTCGGCTCCTCGGGCTTTCTCTATGAGGTGGCGCTGTACTGGCCCGACGCGCGCACGCCCTATCATCTGACTGTGCTGGGCCCGGAACAGATCGCCAAATTGCCCGATTACCCCGCCAATCCCGCCGCCCGGGCCGCAACCGACGAGCTCAAGACGGAAATCGTGGCCCTGATGCAGGATCATGGTGCGGGTCATTTCCAGATCGGCCGTGCCTATCCTTATCAGACGCGCCTTTCGCAGCCCGCGCGGGAGTTGCTGGGCGCGATGAAGCGGCAGCTTGATCCGCAAGGTATCATGAACCCGGGCGCGCTGGGGTTTTGACCAAGGAGTGCTTCATGTCGCTTTATCCGTCTGGCGGATAAAGCGACACCACGCTTTCGGTCCCTTCGCGACCGGCACCATGATAAACGATTATTGCATAGTGGAGTCGCGCCAATGCTCAACACCTTCCAGCAAGCGAGCCATCCTGTCCTGCCCAAAGCCACGGCCGATGAGCATGCGCGGCAGGAGTTCGCCAAAAGCTTCAAGGGCTTCATCCAGTCCAGCCTGCTGCCCGGCCTGTTCCCGGTCTTCCATGGCCGCGTGTCGAAGACCTTTGAAAAGGCTCATGGCAGACCGCCGCAGGACCGGCGCGATATTCGCACCGGCATGGTCGATGACCTCTATTTCCAGCATTATGCCGCCGCCAACCGTATCGCGCAGGAGCTTTTGTGGGAATCGGTCAATGTCTCGGTTGACCGCCAGTTGCCCGCGCTCAATGCCAAGGCGGCGGAACTTTCGGCTGCCAGCAAGGCCCAGCTTGTCATTCCCGAGGGTTTCGAGCCACCCCGCTATGTTACGGCGCTCGACATTCACTGCATGCCCGGCGGCTATTGCAGCGAGGTCTGCGAGTGCGACATCTCCGTCGGCGCGCTCTACGACCGGGGCGTCTTCCTCTATGCCATGGGCTACACAGGGCCGGACAATGACGACATGGGCCGCTCGGTGGTCAATTATCTCAAGCGCCGCATGCCCGATTTCCAGCCCCGCCGCATTCTCGACATGGGCTGCACCGTGGGCCACTCTACCCTGCCCTACAAGGAACTGTTCCCCGAGGCAGAGGTCTGGGGCATCGATGTCGGCGGGCCGGTTGTGCGCTATGCCCATGCACGCGCGGCGGGCATGGGGCTGGAGGTCAACTTCGCTCAGATGAATGCGGAAGAGACCACCTTCCCCGATGGCCATTTCGACCTCGTCGTCAGCCATATCCTGCTGCATGAAACCAGCGGCAAGGCCATGCCCAAAATCTTCGGCGAAGCCCATCGCCTGCTGGCGCCCGGCGGGCTGATGATCCACGCCGACCTGCCACCCTTCGATCTGATGGACCCCTTCACCCAGTTCATCCTCGACAATGAGACTTGGTACAACAATGAGCCCTTCTGGGGCGCGATGCGTGATATGGATCAGATCGACCTGGCCGAGCGCGCCGGTTTCGACCGCGCGACGGTGAAATTCGACACCGCGCCCATGGCAGTGATGGAATTTGCCGCTGCTGCCGAAGGCTACAGCCAGGAAGCCTCCGAAGCGGTGGCCGAGCGCGAGTTTACCGCCGGCGAATTTGCCCCGGGCGGCGGCTGGGAAGTGCTGATCGCCCGCAAGGCCGACGCACAGGCCAAAGCGGCGTAAGAGGACCAGGACAATGACCCCCGACATCATCGACCGCCCCGCCGACTACCCGCATGTCGTCAAGGACGCCAAGGGCAAGCGGCCCCATTTCTATGAAGCGCCCGGCCTCGATCAGGCGATGAGCATGATCATGGTGCTGGCCAGCGAACTGGCGACGTTGCGCGATCGGCAGGACAGCGCCGAGCGCGTCGCCAAGGCTCATGGCATCGACCTTGCGGCGGGCATCGAGACGCTGGAACTGGATCAGGCCGCGCTGGAAGAGCGCGAAGCTCGCCGCCAGGGCTTCCTTGATCGCCTGTTCTATCTGGCCCGCAAGGATGCCAGCGAAGCCGGCAAGACCGAAACCACCGAGGGCTACAACGCCACCATTCACGATATCGCCCAGCAGTAAACCTGCCGGAAGGCATGAACCCCGCACCGGCCCCACGCCGGTGCGGGGTTTTTGCTGCAGCTGTCTCTCAGGCGCCCTCCCTGCCGGTGCGCTCCTGCTCGGCGGGGTTGGTCTCGACCAGATTCAACAAAACGCCGTTAGGGTCGCGCAGACAGACCTCGCGCTGGGCGCGATGCGGCATCACGAAAACCTGCGGATCAGGCGAC
Organism: Novosphingobium sp.; assembly: GCF_039595395.1. Lineage (NCBI taxonomy): Bacteria > Pseudomonadati > Pseudomonadota > Alphaproteobacteria > Sphingomonadales > Sphingomonadaceae > Novosphingobium > Novosphingobium sp. Next base: position 135,256 of record NZ_JBCNLP010000005.1, read on the forward strand.
CAGATTGCCCCTGTCGCCCGGAGTGCCGCGAGAGTCTCATCCATATCCTGCACGTAGAACACCAAAGCCACCTCACCGATGCGCGCGGGCCCGCGCGAGACCGGCGCCGTCAGAGGCTCGAGCTTCGGATCGATGACAAACAGCCCGATCATGCCGAAATTTGGCCCGCCGCTCTTGACGATGCGCACCGCCAGGGGGCCATGGCTGCGAAAACCCAGGATCCGGCTGGCCGAAGCATGGGTCAGCACGCCCTCGTAGTAAACCTCGGTAAAGCCCAGAGCCGCATAGAAGCGCGCTGACCGCTCCATGTCGCGCACGAAAATCGTGGCGCGAATCAGCGAAGATACCGGGCGGGGAAGGCTCTGCTCCTCGGGCGGAAAGGGGGAAGTCTGCACGCTCATCATATCACTTTCGTTTCATCATGCAGGTCGACAAGTTCATAGGAATGCCCGGTCAGCGACCATGTCATCGCCAGGAAAACCCCGTCGCCCTGCCTGACCCAGAGGTCGGCGGCGGGCCAGTCATCGCGCCAGCGCAGGCGGTAATGCCACGAGGCAAAGCGTCCGGCGGCCACGCTGCGATCCACCGGCCCCATATAGGCCGCCTCTATCACCATGGCCTGTGCCGGTCCCTCGCTCTCGCCGTCGGGCGAAACGGCATTGGTGACGGCAGGAATGGGCAGGAAGCGACCGGGCTCATGCTGGCCCCGTTCATGGACGATCAAGGCGTCGCCCATGAGCGGATGCAGCCCCAGATAGGGCAATCTTCCGGTCGTGGAGATGCGTTGCGGCGCAAGCGCCATCCCGTCGCGCAACGCGCCGACATGCACTGCGGTGTCTTCGATCCGGAAGGCCATCGCGTGTTGCCGCCCGTCGGCATGCCACAGACGGCAAGCGCCATCACGCGGCCGCCAGCTTTCGTCCATCGCCAGGGACACCTCCCGCCAAAGCCCTGCATCGGCAAGTTCGCACCAGGCGCGCAGCAAATGGCCGCCGGGCAGGGTCAACAGTTCAAAGGTCTCATGACCGATGTCCTGTCCCTGCGCATCGCGATAGGCGATTCGCCCCGCAACGCTCTGTGCCGCGATCATGCCGGTACGCCCCTCAGGAAGTCCGCAATGGCCGCCGCCCATGCTTCGGGCGCCTCGTCACAGATGTCGATCCCGCCGCCGACGATTTCCGCCCAGGCAAAATCGGGGCGCAGGGCAAGGGCGGCCTGCGCACTGGCGTGTGTCATGTCGCCCGTGTTGGTCAGCAGCAGGCAGGGCACGGCGATACGCGGCAGGCTCTGTTCATGACGATAGGCAAAGGCGGCGGCATGCCCCCACCAGTAGGTGCCCTGACGATAGGCCTGCATCGCCTGCACCACATAATCGGTGATGCGATCGGGCGGTACGCGCCCTTGTGACAACTCCTCGCGCAGCGAGGCGACGTCCGCCAGATGCGCGCCGCCCGGCAAGGCGGCGAAGGCCATTTCCTTCGCGAGCAGACGTTCGCCCAGACGGGCGCGCTCGTCATCGGGCAGTAGCATGGGCCCGTGAAGGATCAGGGCCTGCGTCCTTTCAGGATGGGCAAGCGCGAATTCGGTCGCCACCGCCGCCCCGGTGTGATGGCCCGCCACCGCCGCGCGCTCCAGCATCAGGGCATCGAGCACCGGTGCCACGCAGCGCGCGTAATCGGCAATTGTGGGCGGCCCTGCGGGCGGATGGGAAAGGCCGAAGCCGGGCATGTCGATGGCAATCGGCCGCAGGCCCGCCGCCATGAGCGGAGCGAAGACCGCATCAAACTGCCCTGCGGCCATGATCGCCTGATGCAGCAGCACCAGCGGCCTGCCGTGCGGGGCGACATGGACATGGATCTGCCCAAAGGGTCCATCGACATAGCGGCGCTTCATCACCATCCCTGCGGTGTCCTGGCTCATCCCGATCATCTGGCTCACCACTCCGGTTCGCTCCGGGGCGATTATCTTCAGATTGAAGGGCACCTTACAGAACGTCCACCCCCCCTTCCAGCCCGGCCTCCGCCTGTCGGACAGCGGGCAAAGAAAGAGTTCCACCAAGCGATCATCCGCCACAGACAGCTCTTGCGATCTGCTATCCTTTTCACCATCATCTGCGACCATCCCTGGAGTGCTGCCGCGTGAAACTTCCCCCCCCCCCCACCGCGGGACGCCGCGAGATCACCGGCCTCTCCGTCATCGAGGATCAGGCGCTCTCGATGATTGCGGCGCTGGCCAGCGAACTGGCCGTGGCACGCGAACGCATCGATACGCTGGAACGTCTGCTGGACGCCAATGGCACGCTGCCACGCGCGCAGATCGAGGCTTATCGTGCCGAGGGCGAGGCCGCGCAGCAGCGCGAGGGATTGCGTCACAATCTGATCGCCAAGGTCTTCCGGCCACTGCGCGATGCCTCGCGCCGGGCGCTCGAAGGATAAGAACCATGTCCACCCCCCCACCTTCCCTCACCCATCCGATGCTGCCCGAGGCCGGCCATGACGAGATGGCCCAGCAGCTTTTCATCCGCGATCTCAAGATGTGGCTGGGCGCCGAGATCGAACCGCTTCAGGGCGAGATCGCGCGCAAGCTGGACCCCGGCCCCGCCCATAACGACCGTGATGCCGAAACCTTTGCCCGCCTGCACGAGGAACCGGCCTTCCGCTCCTGGGCCGGCGTGTTCCGCGCCTCGCAGGAATTGATGTGGGACGATATCTGGCGCAGCGTGGAGCGGCAGGCCGATACGCTCGACGCGCGCGCCAATGAGGTGACACTGGGATCGCTGCACCTCGACCCGGACTTCAAGGCGCCCGACTATCTGGTGGATGGCCATGTCCATATCATGCCGGGCGGCTACGATCTGGATGCGCCGGGCGTGCGGCAGGGCGCGATGATGGATCGCGGCGGCGCGGTCTATATGCTGGGCCGCAACGGCGGCTTCCTTAACGACGGTCGCGGCAAGACGGTGCTGGCCCATGTTTACGCGCTCTATCCCGACCTTCAACCCGAGCGCATTCTGGAACTGGGCTGCGGCGTGGGTGCCAGCCTGCTGCCCGTGGCGCAGGCCTTCCCCCAGGCAGAAAGCTTTGGCCTCGATGTCGGCCCTTCGATGCTGCGCTATGCCCATGCGCGGGCTGGTCATCTGGGTGTAGCGGCGCATTTCGTGCAAGGCAGCGCTGAAGAGGCGCCTTTCGAGGACGGCAGCTTCGATCTCGTTTTCTCCGCCGCGCTGATGCATGAAACCTCCGCCGAAGCCATCGAGCGCATTCTGGCCGAGAGCCACCGCCTGCTGCGTCCCGGCGGGGTGGCGGTGCATCTGGAGGTGCCTTCACGCTATGATGAGCTGGACCTTTGGAGCCAGATTCGCTCGCAGGTGGAGCGCGATTACAACAATGAGCCCGCCTGGCAGGCTGCCACCTCCGCCGATTATGGCGCGCTAATGCGTGCGGCGGGTTTCACGGATGTGGCCGTGGGCTTTCAGGATGCCGCTTGGGCGCCATTGCCGGGCCAAGCTGGCTTCGGACCTGATTCGAAGGGCGTTTTCCGCTCCTGGTTCGTCACCTCGGCGCGGCGCTGACCGATCGTTTCCCCCGGGCGTGGCCTGGCACATCTGGGCCACCGTTCATTTCGACATCAGTTTAAGCCAATCATGCACCGGGGAAAGCCCGGAACATGACGATGGGATGTCGCTCGCCGGCGGCATCAAAAGATATGGGGCACTCGCGCTGGACGGCTCACGAGCTGCGTTGAACTTGGTTTCCCTCGGACTGTTCCATGATTGGTGTGGAGGACGCTCGGGATAGCGGTCGCGTTTGGACGTGTAAGGCGCGCAGCCATGCCGGAGACATGGCAAGCACCGACACGCCAACATCGCGGCGATGGTGAAGAAATTGGCGAGCGAGAGCGCGACCTCGCGCGGCAGGCACTGCTGTGCTGGCGCTTCAAACAGGCCGGCGCGCAGCCGGCCGGGCGGAACGGTGTTCACATGCTGTATGCACGCCCGCTCGCGGCAAGGCCGGCCGCTGCAAATCCGCCAGCAGCGCGCGGCGGCTAATCCGCGCTCCGGTCATCGCGCCACGCGCTGGATGAAGGGCATCGCGCTTTTCAACGCACGGTCGCTGCAATCAAGCGGCATCATATGGCCGCAATCCGGCACGACGACCAGCGCCTTGTCCTTCGCCGCCAGCAACGCCATGCCGCGCTTCGCCTCGCCCTCTACCGTCACCTCGCGATCCTGAGCACTCCACAGGAACAGGGTCGGCACTGTTATATGGGCAAGGTCGTCCGGCGTGCGTTCATCAAGGGGCATGGGGACCACCCCCACCTGCAACCGCAAGGAACGGTTGTTGAGGTCAGTCCACTCCCTCACCAGTTCCGGCGTCACCTTGCTCTTGTCCTCGATGTTGTAGAGCAGGATCTGCCGCCAATAGTCCTCCTCATGATAGCCCTTGTGGCTGGCATCCTGCGCGACCGCACGCTTGAGGGCTTCAGGAAACCTGCTGCGGTCCAACACCAGAGGGCCGACCGCCCCGTTGTTGAAGATCAGGCCGGAGAGGTGCTCGCCATGGGTCGCGGCATAGGCCGCCCCCGGGATGGCGCCGCTCGAGGTCGCCACCAGCAGCATCCTGCCCACGCCCAGCCTGCGCCGGAGCTCCTCGATAAGGGCGACCTGATGAACGACGCCGCGATCGCCAAGGGGCGAGCGGCCCGAAAGGCCAGCGGGCGGCATATCGAAGCGGATGACCCGATAATGCCGGCGCAGCCGTGCCGCCCAGCCATTCCACTGGCGCAGACTGGCGAAGGAGCCGTGGAGGAGCATGATGGCAGGACCCTTGCCTTCATCCATGTAGTGGATGGGCTGGCCTTCGATCTCCGCAAATTTTGAGCCAGGCAGGGCATAGTGTGCCCTCAGCGCGGCCTCATCTCCCGTCGGCGTCTGCCCCGTCGCTGCGGATGCCAGAAGCACCGCAGCCAAGGTCATCACCGTCTGCACCGCCTTACCCATCGCATTGCCTCCCTGCCATCCGGGCCGAACGGTAATCGCTGGGGGAAAGGCACCGTGAATATCCCGGGCAAATGATCGGCCCTCGGACAAAGGGGAAAAGTGCGGCGAACGGGTCAAACGCCTGGATGCACCCCTTCCGCCTGGAGGCGCGCATCAAGCGCGGCCTCGTATCGGTCGGCCAAGGCCTTGCAGGCCCCGGCACTGCGATAGCCGTCCGGGCTAAGACGCAATCGGGCGAGGCGCTCCTCGCCATCGGAATGTTCCGGATGGCCGGTGATCAGAATGTCGCATGGCATGGCGCGGATCGTCGCAAGGCTCTGGCGGAAATTGCGGATGATCGCCGGATGATCGCTGAAGCGATAGGCGCCATCGGTTAACGAATTGAGGCTGGCGGCAAAGACCATGTGGGCGCAATCCCTGCCCGCCGGGTTGCACGATGTCCATGACCAGCTCATGCTGCCGGGCGTGTGCTCCGGCGTGGCATGCGCGGTGACGGCGACATCCCCAAGCCGGACGACCTGCCCATCACGGACAACGCGAACCCGGCGCACCGCCGGATAGGCAAACAGACTGGCCCGCTGCGGATCTTCCATCCCGCTATGCCCGCGCGCAGCACTCTGGCCCCGGCGCGGCTTGCCAGAACCGTGGCTCCGCTGTCGCGCGCCAGAGCCGCAAGACCGCCCGCATGATCGTAATGCGGCTCGCTGCTGAGGATGTAGCGGACGTCCTGAATACGGAAGCCCGCCTCGTTCAGGCTCTTTTCAACCAGCGGGGCCGCCTGCGGCAGGCCCGCGTCGATCAGGATCAGCCCGGCATCGCTGGCGATCAGCACCACGTTCATGCGCGTGAAGCCCACCAGCCATGTGTTCCCATGGACCCCGATCGGCCCGACCGGATCGAGCCAGAGCGGCGCCAGTTCCTGCGCTATCGGGCGAGTAAGGTCGTCGGTCGGAGCCGCACCTGCCAATCCGGCGTGGACCAGCGCCACCGCAGTTGCCACCCGTCTGCCGGCCGTCCGCATGATGTCAGCCCTGCGCATCGAGCGCGGCGATGGGATCGGCGGCGATGGCGGGAAACACGTCATGCAGCATCGCGCGCCAGTCCCCGGGCAGGTCCTCGAAGCGATGAACTTTGCCGCCATTGCCGAACAGGGCGAGATGCCCCGTGCGATCACCCATCTTCAGCCAGGCCGGAAAGCTGCGCACATCGTTCGATTGCGCACGCGATGCGATCGAGGTCGCCGCGGGGTCGAGCACCTGCGCTCGAGGGCCCGAGATCGTGCTGACCTCATTCAGCAACGACACGCCATCGCGCCCCGTCACCCGTGCGTGGGTCCGGTCGCGAATGGCGATGTCGTCGCCGATGGCGAAAGGACGCACCGGATAATGCGTCAGCTCGAAATGGGGGCCGCCGGGCAGATCGCTGAGCCGGGCGTGATTGTCACGCGAGAAGATCGCCCGGTTCGGCCCCTGCACGCGCTCGACCACCGGCAGGATTTCGCCCGTGACGGGATTGCGGAAGCTGGTCAGACGCTCGCCGGTGTCCACATCGGTGCGAAAGCTTATTTCCAGATCGCGCAGCTCAAAGCCTCCGTCGGCCCGCTGGGTCACGCGCGAGAAAGAGCCAAGATTGATCGCATACATCGGGATCAGGTCGCCGGCGATGACCGCCATATAGGGCCCTTTGACCCAGGAAAAGATCAGTCCGTCATCCGTGCGATAGCGCAGTTTGCGATAGATCAGCCGTGCATCCTCGGGATCGTTGGGATCGAGCTGGCGCGAGGCGGCGCGCGCCGCTTTCGGCGCGGCAAGCGCTGCCGCGGCGGCCAGCCCCAGCCCGAGCGCCTGCCTGCGATCAAGGGAGACAAACTTGTCGGTCGATTGCTGGTTGGGCATGATCTTCCCCGTTGGTCTTGCTGCGACGAAGCTGCTTGCGCGTGGCGGCGGGCGCCAATGCGCTGCCGGCTCTGATCGCGCTGCGGATAGAGGGCACCATTGATCGCTGGCCGGACAGGAAAAAACGGTCCCATGGCGGCAACCCGAACGCCCGGCAACCTTGCGCTTACGCGATGGAGCAGGAGCAACAGATGCGCATGGGCGGAACTTCCAGATATATGCTGACGGCTGCCCTTCTGTTTGCCGCCCTGGTCCCGGGCGGGGCGGCCAGAGCGGAGAAACGGGCGTTGCGCTTTGGTCTGACAGGCGATTACCCGCCTTTTGCCGAGCAGCGCCCCGATGGCAGCCTTCAGGGCGCCGATATCGACATGGCACGCCAGATTGCGCGCACGATGGGGCGGCCGGCGGAATTCGTCCTGACCAGTTGGAGCACATTGCCGGGCGATTTCGCCGCCGGGCGCTTCGACATCGCGATCGGGGGCCTGACGGTCACACCCGAGCGGGCCGCGCTTGGCACATTTTCGCTGACCCTGCTTGATGATGGAAAACGGCCTTTGGCGCTTTGCCGCAATCAAACGCGCTATAAAACTCTGGCCGACATTGATCGACCCGGTGTCAATGTCCAGATCAACCGCGGGCCTGCGATCGCACAACTGGCGGGCCAATGGCTGCATCGCGCCAACCTCGTCGTCAACCGCGATGACGAGACCTTGACCGCGCGCCTCCTCGATGGCTCGGTGGATGTGTGGATCACCGATGGCGTCGTCGTCGATCGCATAGCGCGCCAGTCACATGGCCGTCTTTGCGCGACCACGGCCACGCCCTTTAATCATGTGGCCAAGGCATGGTTGATCCGCAATGACCCCAGGCTGATCGGTCAGGTCAACAAGCATTTGGCAAAAGCCTTGCGCTCGGGCGATTGGGCGGCAGCCGTGCAGGCGCATTAACCGCACGATCCGGCACAATGATCGCGAAGCTGGCATCATCGCCATTTCTTGTTCGGTTTCCGCGACGGCAGCACGCACCGGAACCACTAGTCTGACGACGCCGGCAACAGAGGAGCACACCCGGGCTATCCAGTCTCGCAGGTCACGATCAGAAATATCTGCTGCCCTCAGGACCGGCCCGTTGGCACATCTCATGCCAACGGGCTCGACCGTTACAGCTTGTAGGCGAAGGTCAGGCGCCATGTCATGGGGTCGGCCGTGAAGCGCGGCATCACCTGCGCAAAGGCAAAGCCAGTGGTCCAGTAGCGCTGGTCGGTCAGGTTTTTGCCCGTGAGATGCACCGACCACGGCCCCTGCTCATAGCCGACGTAGGCGTTGAAGATCTGGGTGGAGGGCACATGGCCGATCCAGGCATTGTCTGGCGTCGAATAATAATCGGCCCGCAGATTGGCGTTGACACCAAGCACTAGCCGGCCCGCCGCAACCGGCAAGGCCAGATCTGTTCCCAATGTGACCTGATAGGGGAACACATTGGTCATGGCATTGCCGTTGTAGTTGGCCGCTGTCGACACGTTGGTCCCTAAACCCTTGTAATGCGCATCATTGTAGGTGCCGTTCACCCACAGCGTCAGCGGCGGAAGGGGGCGCAGACTGAATTCGGCCTCCACCCCCTTGTGCGTGGCCGCAAAGGTAGCGGTCTGAAAATCGCCGGTCGCCGTCACGAACTGCTGCTGGATGCTGGAATAATCGTTATAGAAGGCCGAGACATTGAGCTTGGCGCGCCTGTCCCAGAACTGGCTCTTGAAGCCGACCTCGTAGGCCTTGACCTTGGCCGGGCCATAGGGGGAATTGAGCTGGGCCGCGCTGCCGGCCAGGCCGTTGTACCCGCCAGCCTTGAAGCCTTCCGAGAGGCTGGCATAGGCCATCACCTGCGAGGCGATCTGCCAGTCCAGTCCGACTTTGGGCACGAAATTTTGCCAATTGTCCTTGCGGTTGACAGGAGAAGTATCCACGAGCGCATCAATGGACTTGCAATCCTGGGTGTAGCGCCCGCCCAGTGACAAGGTCAGCGCGGGCGTGATCTTGAAGCCCAACTGGCCAAAGGCGGCATAGCTGTTGGTCAGGATGTCGAAGCGGGTGTTCGAAGGCACGAAATAGGTGGTGGTGGCGTACTGCTGGTTCCCCCATTCGCGGAAGTAATACAGCCCGCCCACATAGCTCAGCCTGTCACCAAGGGTGCTGCCATGCAGTTGAAGTTCCTGGCTGACGTTGTCGTCATGCATGAAGGCGGTGCGGTCATACAGCGCCGCATAGCCAGGCAGGTTGACCCCCAGCGCGGTGTAGGCCACGCCGCCCGAAAAATCTTCGCGCCATCCATCGCTCAGATGCGACCATGCCGTGATCGAGGTCAGTTGCGCGCCGCCGCCAAGTTCGACCGAGACGTTGAGGTTGGCGCCATACTGCGTGTCGCGGGTGAAAGAGGGACTGGGGCTGAGCACGGTGCGGTAATTGCCGCTGGTGGGCCGCGCCGCCAGATAGTCGTTGCCGGTATAACTCGGGTCTATCGCCACGGTATACTGGCCGTCGCTGGTGTAATGACTGTAAAAACCGCTGAGCCGCGCGGAAATGCCGCCCTGTTTGTAATAGAGGTTGGCCATCGTTCCGGCAAAATCCTGCCCGCCCACGCCCTTGCCCAGCGTGGCGTCGTATTGTCGCCCACCATCGTTACCGCGATACATGGCCGAAATCCCGCCGCGTAAGCTTCCATCCGCATTGAGCGGCCCGCTGACAACCCCCTTGACCATCCGCTCGTTCCAGCTTCCGGTTCCGACCTCCACCCCGGCATGCAGTTGATCGCTGGGGGTCTTGGTCACGATTTTGAGTGCGCCAGATGCGCTGTTGCGGCCGTAAAGCGTGCCCTGCGGACCACGCAAGACCTCGATACGGTCAATATCCAGAGCATCGATTATAGAAGCGGCCGCGCGCGGCTGGTACACATCGTCGATATAGATGCCGACATCGGCCTCGGAGGTGATATTGGCGCCATCGGTGACACCGCCCCCGCGGATATAGGGGGATATGCCTGCCGAACCGCCAGTCACCTGCGAAATCTGCACATTGGGGGCGATCTGCCCGATATCTTTCACATTGGTGATCTGCAGACGCTTGATCGTGTCGGCATCCAGCGCGGTGACGGCGACGGGGGTCTTCTGCACCGAGGATGTCGTCCGTGTGGCGGTGACCACAATATCGCCCAATCCCTGCGCCTGGGCGTCGGCAGATTGGCTGTCGACCGTCCCGGCCCGAACTGGACTGACGCTCGTCAACCCAAGGCCCAAAACCAGCCACGCTGAATGCCGCAAGAGCCCCGCCCGATAGCAATCGTTATTGGCCGCCATAACCTTTCCCCGCAAAGAAACTGATTTCCTGATGAAAAATGCATCAGGTCCGACAGTAGAGCGGGATTCCTGCGCGAATGATCGCTGTGTGGACATTCCACCTAAACTTCGGCCGGTTATACCGACCTTGCCGCCACCTCCTCCTGCTGCTGGGTGCCGCGCGTGATAGAGACGGGCCGCTCCCATACATGCGCGCGCATTGCGCGCGAGGAACTTTCGCTCCTTTTCAGTCAAATCCCGATATATCCGGCTGGCGACGGGTGGCCAGAAAACATTTGCGCGTGGCACGAGCAACGCCCATCCGGCAGATCGCCATATCGGAGAAATCATCTGGGTGTGGGCCAGTGAGTTGGATGGTCCCATCGAGTGCGCGGCCCAAAGGATTTTTCCCAGGGATAGAGCAAAATCCAGAGCACCCCATGAAAGGCACCCAATGTCAGAACCACGGCAACTGCATCTTTGTGCCTTCATCAAACCGGGCAGCCTTCATCAGGCGTCCTGGCGATTTCCGGGGGCTTGGCAGGACGCCAATCTCAACATCCGGGCGCTGCAAAGTTTCGCCCGCAAGCTTGAACAGGCGCGGTTCGACGCGATTTTCACGGCAGACCATCTGGCTGTCCTCAATCTGCCGATGGCGGCGCTCAAACGCAGCCAGACTGTCTCGACCTTCGAGCCTCTGACCTTGTTGGCGGCTCTGTCGGCAGTCACCGAGCATATCGGTCTGGTGGGCACCACATCGACGAGCTACGAAGAGCCCTACAACGTGGCCCGCAGGTTTGCATCGCTGGACCATTTGAGCGAGGGTCGGGCAGGATGGAACATCGTTACCACCTATAATCCCGAAGCCGCGCTCAACTTCGGCATGGATGACCAGTTGGCACACGCAGACCGCTATGACCGGGCCCGGGAATTTTATGATGTCGTGCGTGGCCTGTGGGACAGTTGGGCCGATGACGCCTTCATCATGGACAAGGCGAAGGGCCTTTACTTCGATCCCGATCGCCTGCACGTCCTGAACCATAATGGACCGCATTTCAGGGTGCGCGGTCCGCTCAACATTGCCCGCCCCGTTCAGGGCGCGCCGGTCATCTTCCAGGCGGGCAGTTCCGGGCCGGGGCGGCAACTGGCAGCCGAAACGGCCGATGTGATTTTTGGAACCGCCGGAACGCTCGAAGCCGGGCAGTCTTTCTATGCCGATATCCGGGAAAGGCTACGCCTGACGGGGCGACCGGGCGACGCGATCCGCATCCTGCCGGGCGCCATGATCATCATGGGCGACACTCTGGCCGAGGCGCAGGCGCGGCGCAGGCAGTTGGATGGTTTGGTCGACGACGAGCTTTGCATACCGGCGCTGTCGCGATTCCTGGGGTGCGACGCATCAGGGTTCGACCCGGACCTTGCGCTGCCCGACGTGCCCCCGACCAATGAAAGCCAGAGCACGCGCGACTATGTCATCGACTTGGGGAAACGCGAAGGCCTGACCGTCCGGCAACTGGCCCAGCATCTCGCGGGTTACGGCGGGCTGACGTTTGTGGGCACGGCAGCAGGGATCGCGGATGACATGGAACGCTGGCTTCACGGGCGCGCCGCAGACGGCTTCAACGTGATTTTCCCCTATCTGCCCATGGGCCTTGACGATGTCGTTGAAAAGCTCGTGCCCGAGTTGCAACGCCGTGGGCTTTTTCGCCGCGACTATGAAGGAGGCACCCTGCGAGAGAACCTCGGTCTGGGGCGCCCAGACAACGCTTTCTTCCGGCATTGATCTAGCGCGCGTGCCCGCGCTTGAACCCCGCCCGCACGCGGGAAAATTGGTCGATCGGCACATGCTTGTGAAAGAAACCGACCGAAAGGTCCGCAGCCATGGGCATTCAGGATGCAAATTTCGGGCGCGGTGAATGAACGGCAGCTCGAGCCAATTCGCGCCTTAGAGGTGACGTTCCGGTCCGTCCCCACCCATGGTCATTCCCACGAGACTCCAACGCAGCGGCAATTATTTCGGCAGTGATGATTCTACCGGCGAGATTAGACAGCGGGACTATCAATCACGAAATGCTATATCGTGACCGATAGATGCTCGGCGCCAAGGCAAAGGCATCCCGTCTTCCCCCTGAAAGCCAAGGCGTCTGCACAACGGCACTGCGTTGAACCATTAACCCATCCTACCCCTGCCTGCATCGCGCACGATAGGATGGTCTATCCTCCCACCCTGCGAAGCATCCGTCCGCTGGCATTGGAGGACGGGGTCCGCTTACGAACATAGCGTAAGGCTGTAGACGTGTAGGTCCAGCGCAAGGCCTGGGCAATTGGCCCGGCACCTCGGTGCTGGCGGACAGATCAGGGGTCAACCCGACGCGCGACGAACGGGTGCTGAGCCTCGCATTCGCCCCGTCGAGCTCGGGGCCCACCAAGTTGACCAGTTGATCGCACACTGCCCGGCGCACTGTACGTTTTACGATCAATCGCACCGCCGGCGGGGTCTGGGCGCGTTCCCCCAGCATCAATTTGCTAGTCGCCGGCATTGGTTGTGTCACCAACTTAGACCTGATGCTGGGAGGCAATCCCCAACCATATCCCGGTGGTGCTGGTGAGGGAGCGATTGGCCTAGGCTCGCGCGCGTTGGCCCGCAACACGTGGATGCGACCAGGCAGCGGCCCGTCACAAGTCCGCCAGCCTCTTGCAACGCTCGGACTTGCGGTACTGTATTAGGCGACAGTCAAGCTTAGGTCCCCCGCCACTCCCGATCTCCCTCGAACGCGAAGCCGTCAGCAACGCCGCGCCGTCCCCCTCGATCTCGGTAATGTGTCCCAGATTCTTCGCCGCGCCCGACATGTTTCCCTACGCGAGAATGGCGCGGAAAATCTTAAAATCGTTGAGATCGTCCAGCATCGCGAATTATCGTCTTTGATTTGATAGTGCATCGCTTGCTGGCGATCTAATCCCTTTCAGGACGATAAGTTATACCGGAATCATGACACAGCAAGCCCCCCTCTTCGTCACGCGCCGCAGCGTCCTTGGCACCGGCATCGCCGCCGCCGGAGTCGCCGCCACCGCGCGCCCCGCAACCGCACACGCACCGGTTCACCCGCGCGTGAGCCACAACTCTGGCGGCGGCTTCTGGCCAAATGGCGCCCGCATCGCTGTTAGCCTGTCGCTGATGTTCGAAGCGGGCGGCCAGCCCATTTCGGGCGCCGGCGGCCCCATTCCCGAGCCCATCCAGAACGGGCTCCCCGATCTCCCGACAAACGCCTTCTTCCAATATGGTATCTACGAAGGCATCCCGCGCATCCTCGACCTGATGGACAAGCACCAGATCAAACTCAGCTCCTTCATGGTGGGCGAAGCGGTGCGCAGGGCGCCGGATATCGCGCAGGAAATCGTGCGGCGTGGACATGAAGCCGGTGCGCATGGTGATGCCTGGCGCAATAGCTACACCCTCGATCCCGAGGCGGAAAAGCGCTTTATCGCTGCTGGCGCGGAAAGCATCCACAAGATCACCGGCTTCAACCCCGTGGGCTGGAACGCCTATTGGCTGCGCAATTCGCCTAACACGCTCGATATCCTGAAGTCTCTGGGTTTCCTCTACCACATCGACGAACCCAGCGCCGACCAGCCCTTCATCGTCAAGCTCAAGGGCGGCGACTTCGTCACCGTGCCCTACACGCTGCATATGAACGACATTTCGGCCTATCCGCTCACCGGCTGGAACCCGGCCGCCTACGAACAGGCGCTAAAGGACGAATTCGACCAGCTTTACGAGGAAGGCGCCACGCAGCGCCGCATGATGGTCGTGTCCATGCACGACCGGATGGAGGGCCATGCCAACCGCATCCGCGTGATGGACCGCTTCCTCACCTATGCCCGCTCGAAACCCGGCGTGTGGTTCGCCCGCAAGGACGAGATTGCCCAATGGGCGCTGACACGCCGCGCCCATACCCCTGTCTACAACCGTGCTCTTCCCACCGAAACCGGCCTGCCCGGCTCGGCAGCTTAAGGAGTGATGTGATGACGATATCTCTTTCCGGTCAGTCCGTTCTGATCGTCGGCGCTGGTGGCGGCGTTGGCCGCGCCGCGCTGGAGACCTTTGCCCGCCAGGGCGCCATCGTGACGGCTGCGGGCCGCCCGGGCGACGCCCTCTCCACCGCCGCCGCTGCAGCCGGTGTGGCCCCCACCCCGCTCGATTTCCTCGACAACGATGCGGTGGAAGCCTTCTTCGCCGCCCATGCCCCCTTCGACCATGTGGTGATCGCCGCAGCCTCGACCAAATCCGGCTCGGTGGCCGGGCTGGATCTCGATGCCGCCAAGGCCGCGATGGAGAGCAAGTTCTGGGGCGCCTATCGCGTGGCTCGCGCCGCCAAGGTCAACCCCGGCGGCTCGATCACGCTGGTCTCGGGCTTCCTCTCGCACCGGCCCAGCGCCGGGGCCGTATTGCAAGGCGCCATCAACGCCGCGCTGGAGGCTTTGGGGCGCGGCCTTGCGCTGGAACGCGCGCCGGTGCGGGTCAACACCGTGTCCCCTGGGCTGGTCAACACGCCGCTGTGGCAGGGCATGAGCGAGGAAGCCCGCGACGGCATGTTCGAACGCACCGCCGCCCGCCTGCCCGCTGGCCGCATCGGTCAGCCCGAGGACATCGCCTCGGCCATTCTCTTCGTCGCCACCAACCCCTTCGCCACCGGCTCGACCATCACGGTCGATGGCGGCGGCACGATCGCCTGAGGACACCGCCATGCGCTTTCCCATCCTTGCCGCCCTTGCCATGGCGCTCGCCATGCCCGCCCATGCCGCAACGCTCAGCGACAGCCAGGCCGTGGCCATGGCCAAACCGCAGACGCTGATCGTCTCGCCCGATCTCAAACCTGCCGCGCGCCGCGCCCTGCTACGCCCGGTCGACCAGTTCTATGGCTTCTGGATCAACGGCAGCGCAAAGCTGCTGGCCGCCGCCATCTCGCCGAACTTTGTGGATCACACCCTGCCCGCCGGTCGCCCGCAGGGGCCAACCGGGCCTGCGCTTGCCTCCAAGGGGTTTCTGGGCGCGGTGCCCGATCTGGAGATGACGGTCGTCCAGCGGATCGTGGTGGGGGATCGGGTGGTCTCGCATCTGCGCTTCACCGGGCATTTCACCGGCAGTTTTCAGGGACATGCCGGCAAGGGCCAGAAGGTCGATTTCATCGCCACCGACATTCTGCGCGTGCAGCACGGCGCCATCACCGACAACTGGCACCTGGAGGACAATCTGACCTTCCTCCAGCAGATCGGTCTGGTGCCCTGACAGGTGTCGGGACGACGCCCTGCCTGCGAGGCGGCAGAGCGCGGCACCTCCTCCAATCAGCTTTGCTGTGTAGACCTGACGGCAGGTACTCTGCGATACTCGAAAGCCATTGATTGATCGATTTTAGGTCATGATCATACACATGATCCAAATCTGCCATGATTTCTGCCATGATTTTTCTTTGGCGTCCCGCAGCCGTATGTTAGAGGCCAAAAATCCGCAGAGTTCTGCGGATCTCAACATGGCTGGATTTCACGAATTATCGTTGTTAGCTGTTGGAAAAACACCTACGATTTCGCCGAGCCCAAGACCTTCACCACTAGCTTCGAGCCGACCAAGCGCGAATTACTCTTCGTGATGGACGGCACCACGAAAATGGACTGGAACGACGGGTGGTATGAGGCAGACCATGTCTGGGTCGGCTTCAAGGCCGACTTCAGCCGCGACGCCGGTGCCGACAAGACCGCGCCATATGCGGTCGAATACCCCGCCGCCACCCATGTCACCGAAACCATCCTGTTGCCGCCAGGTGTGGGCACCTTTGTGGTGGCCCCCGGATCGGATGTCGACCAGACCGTGGCGGGGCGCGAATACCACCGCCATGCCAGAGTCGAGGGCGACCGCTTCATGGTCGAGGAAAGCGACCGCAGCATCGCCCAGGAATTTCCCGCCGCGCAGGCCCCCGCAGCGGAGCAAACCCTGCGCGCTCTGGCCAAGAAAAGCGTCTATCTGCGCCAGCCCAGAGGTTACAGCGGAACGCAGGCCGAGCGCGATGCCATCATGGCCTCCGACCCCGCCACGGCGCCGGAACTGGTCAACAAGGCCCGCCTGCTGCTGAACGCCCAACGAACCGAGGATGGGGTGAAGGCACTGGACAAGGCCATCGCTCTCGATCCAAAAAACGCCGAAGCTTTCGGCCTGCGGGCTATCGCAAGGATGAATCTGCAGCAGACAGCGGCGGCCAAACCCGATGTCGATGCGGCTTTGGCGATCAACCCGCATGATGGAACGGCGCTGCAGGCGCGGGGAGAGCTCGCGGGCCTTGAAAAGGACTATGCCGCGGCGGTCGAAGCCTTTTCCGGCCTGTTGCAAGGCTCGCCCGGTTACAGCCCGGCGCTGCTTGGCCGGGCCCATGCCTATTACGCGCAGCGCCGTCTCGATCTGGCACTGGCCGACACTGACAACGCGGTCAAGACGATGCCTGCCAATGCCGAGCTGCGCTTGCTGCGCGCCAACATTCTGCATGACAAGGGCGATCGGAAGGGCGTGGCGGCGGAAGCCGACGCGCTGATGGCGCCGGCACCCAACGACGTCTATTCGCTGGCCGCCGCCAGCCGCATCTATGCCGCAGTCCAGCAGCGGGATAACGCGATGCACGCGCTCGACAAGGCGATGGCGATCGGCCCGACCAGCTACATCTATCTCAGCCGCTATGATCTGCGGCCCGCAAGCGACCTTGCCGGGCGGCGAAGCGATATTGACGCCGCGCTCCGTCTGGAACCGACCTCGCCGGAGGGTCTAACTGCGAAGGCCTATCTTCAGGGGGAACAGGGCAACTGGCGCGGGGCAACCGAAACCCTGTCCCCGTTGATTGCCCGCTTTCCATCCCGCTCCGACCTGCTGCTCAGGCGGGGTATCGCCTACGCCAAATTGGGGAATGCCCCGGCCGCCGACAGGGATTTTTCCGAGGCCAGGACCCGTACCAAGGGCGCGCAGCCGCTCAACAGCCTGTGCTGGGCCAATGCGATTGCAGGGGTCGGGCTGAACCGCGCCCTGGAAGAGTGCGATGCGGCGCTGGCCATCACGCCCGAAGCGCTCGACATTCAGGACAGCCGGGCTCTGGTTCTGCTGCGGCTGGGGCGACTGGATGAGGCACTCGACACCTACAACCGCATTCTGGCCAAGGCCCCGACCCAGTGGCCCTCGCTTTACGGACGGGCACTGGCCGAGGAGCGCAAGGGCGACACCGCCGCCGCAGCCCGGGATGCCACTGCGGCACTGAAAGCCAATCCCGGCGAAAAGGATGATTACGCGCGCTATGGCCTTGTGCTGCAGACCAAGGTGAGCGGCTGAGTGTCCGCCTTGCTCCTTGCAGGGAATAGGCCAGCGAACATTTATGCATCATAATACGCTGCGCAGGTGGTGCACCGTAGTCGATCATAGGCAGAACTTCATGCGCCATAGTCCTCTAGAGCGCCAAATGGTGTCCTCGACCTCGCGAATCCTGTCATGCATGAGAAGACATGAACTATCTCCCGATGGTCCAAGTTTTCGCTCGCATCCCCCCGTCCACACCCTAGAGCATTTTTCGATCAGTTAGGATCGTAACCGCATGAACTGAAGTAGTTAGCGCATTCGGTGGGCTGGAAGACATCGACGAGTTTGCCGATGAGGCCCCGTAAACCGCTGACGGTTCGCTCGCCTGCTTTCCGGAGCCTGGCTTTGAGGCGGGAGAATGCCTTCTCGATCGGGTTGAAGTCAGGACTGTAGGGCGGGAGGAAGCGGAGCGTCGCTCCTGCCGCTTCGATCCGATCCCGGACCGCCGGGCGCTTATGGCTCGACAGATTGTCCATGAATCATAAAGTGCCGCCGGAGGGAAACCCTCACGATTCATAGCAGTTGAAAAACGCTCTAGATAAAGTCTAACGGATAGCCCAGCGATAATACTCACCCAAGCTATCCGTCAATTCAACCTTTTCCATCCGCGGTCAATTCGTCCCGGCATATGTTGTACATCCGACACCGCTCCGCAGTTCGAATCATCAAAAGCGCAAGCCAACTCCATTTACGATCTGATTGCGCGATACTTGTTCCGAATAGCGAGTATAGCGATATTCTCCTAAAACATAAACAGGACCGATTAAAGAATACTGCAAGCCAATGCCCGCACGAATTCCGCCATTATCGCGCGCGTAATCGGGGTCAAGTGTCACCTTGCCACCTTGCCCCGGATGTAAGCCGATGTTGCTCGAGAAACGGGCGTTTGCATAACCGACTTTCGCATAGAGGTGTAGGCTCGGCATGGCGTGCAAGGTGATACGCGCACCTGCATAAATATCCCGGCCAATCTGGAATTGGCGTTCAGTAGAGGTCCTGCCCTGACCTGCGGTGGTACCACTCAACGCCGCATCAATGCCAAATGAAACGCGTGGCGTCACCGACACATCATAACCAATATTACCACCATAGGCGACCCCATGGATTTTCTGATCCGATAGAACATTTGTCGGCGCGTTTGCGCTCTGCCCAATCTGGTCCCAACCGAGTTGCGCTTCGACGCGGGTTTCTCCCTTGGCAAGGGCAGCTTCAGGGGTGGACGTAAGCAATGCCACCATCATCCCCACGGAACAAAGCTTAAATTGCATAATAGCTCCCTCTTCTATGCAGATTTTTGATATCTTAACCACTGCACACACAGAGGATTACGTTCAATCAATTGCCAAAATAATTCAACATAAATTGTTTCATATTTATTTTTATTCCAAATCCTGCGCCAACAACCGAAATAGCTTTTCTCGTCCCTGCCCCATCCGACCTGAACCCGTTTGTCAGAACTGCAAATTTCAGCGATGAAAATCACAAAGCTGACCGCAAAGTTGTGAGGTGCCCCCACGGCAGTCCCTCGATCATAGCGTGAGTCAGGGGCGGAGATATGAAGCCTCGGGCGCCTGCACAAGCGCGTCGTTCATGATGGTTTCGTCTTGCACAAAGGCTCTACGCGCTAATACAGGCGCGCAGTCGGCAGGCGTGCATCCTTCCTTAATCAGGTCTTTTCTTCTAGTATGTTGCGCTGCTTGGGACCCGCCCGACGGTGGCATCAATGATCTGCCCGCCCATGGCCAGATAGCCACACTCCTTAAGCACTGCATCGGACGGGCGAAGTGCTGCTCGATGGCCCTGGCCTTGACCAGGCGCTCGCGGAACAAACATGCTGACGCAAAATTCTGCGATATCCAGGGCCTCATTGATCTTCGTGAGCCAGTCGGTCAGATCGGCGCCCGCCATCTCGTAGGCGTCCGCCGCTGTCAGCGGCCGAGGCGTCACGAGAGCTGATCCGGCCAACTGGTAGAAAGCAATGCCATCACGGGCGATATCGACCCAGAAATACTCGCCGCGTGTCAGGCCAGAATTCACCTCATCGAGCGCGTGGACGGTGAGGTTCACCGGGCGCGCGATCGCTGTATCGCGCTGGATCTTGTCCTCTGAGACGTACCAATATTCCGCGATGTCGGTGAGATCCTTGTGCCCCACGACGATGAGAATGTCTAAGGCAGACTGATAGCCGTTCGCTGGCTCATCGATCCAGTCATAGCGAGCATAGGCCGCCGAACAGGATGATCTGTGCCGCATGCTGGAGTTTACGCGTCGCCATCCGGTGAAAGCCGCAGGCATGTGACGCTTTTGTCCGGTCTTTAAGATTGCAGGCACTTCAAAACGCTCCATTGTAAGGCCATGCCGAAATACGTTCCCCTTGAGATAGGTACCCCGGTTCAGGCCAGTGCGAGCGATCTAATCGCCTTCAAACGACAATTTTATTTGGAGTAGATATAGTTTAGGTAGCTGATTTTAATGTCTATTTTTGAGCAATGCGGTCGTGTGAAGTATGTGTCAAATATGACGGTTGTGGACGCCCTCAGACAATCTGGGACAAAGACGGGTAGCCGCCCGCCTGCCGCCTCGTTGAGCGCGTGAGCCTCCGCATTGGTGTGGGTGAGAATGATCCAGCTCGCCTCCGGACTCGCCTGCCGCTGGGCATCCCAGCGGTCGATCAGATCAACGCGCGCCGCCTCGCGGGTTTCCATCGCATGGACATGGCCCTTCTCCGCATAGGCCTCGATCGCACCATCCACCTTCCCCGTCGCCAGATCCCTCGTTGCCTGCCGCTGCCAGTCCTCGCGCTGGCGCCAAACCTCGGTGATCTCGACGCCGCCATGCCGCTCGTGGATGGCGCGGAAGGCCGCGCCCGCCTCGATGGCCTGAAGCTGCTGCTGATCGCCGACCATCACCAGCACATCGCGGGAAGTGAGCAGATCATAGCCCTGCTTCCAGCCATGCTCCATGCTGGCAAACGTGCGCAAAGCGATGCCCGATCCGCTTTCCAGATTTTCCGCCGCGATGCCGGAAAGCGCGGCGCCCCGCACAGTGTAGCCGGCCTCCTTCCAAGCCTCGCTGGCGACGCCCAGCATCGCGCTATTGCCCGCCCCCGCCGTGCCAATCACCACCCCCAGATCGCGGGCACACGTCACATGGGTCAGCGCATCGGCCTGCTCGCCCGACAGCACCAGACTGCGCTCGCTGGCGGCGCGGCTCAGGGCGCCATCCCTTGCAGCATCGCTGACGCGGTGATGCTCACGCTGGGCCATCAGTTCCACCGCGCGGCGCAGCCGCTCCTCGGTCTCGATCATCTCCTTGGTCGTGAAGCGCTCCTGCCCCGATGAGTCATGGCCCAGCTCGACCAGTTCGGGCGAGCCCTTCACCGCCGCTATTACCGCATTGAACTGCTCCCGCCCTTCGCTGTGACGATGAACGAAATGGGCGAGATCGCGATTGGTGAAGGTGGCCTGCTGGTGGGTAATGGGGTCGAGCGCCAGCTCTGGATGGACGATTAGCTTCTCGCCATTCTCCCGCTCGATGCGCAGATAATCCTCGGCCCGGTCGCTGTCCAGTCCTTGCTCCTGCATGCACTGCCCGGCAGCGCCGATCTTGTGCTGGGGAAGGTCGATGCCCTGGGCCTCATAACTGCGGTGATCCACGCTGGCATCGATATCGAGTTCGGCCAGACGCTGGTTCACATGATCGGCCCAAGCTTCGCGCCAATGCGTCCGAAGCTCTGTCCGATTCCAGTCGCGCACCTTGGCGCCGAAGCTCATGTCGCCGTTCTCGTCGGCGCGTGCTTCCCACATCGTCAGCATCACAAGGGCATGGGGTTTGGCGAAGCCATCCCCCCCCCCCCCCGATCCCAATGGACATTGAGATCGGCGATCATGCCCCGGTCCACAAACTCGACCTGCACAGAGTCACGGGCCAGGGCGATGCCCTGCTCCTGGGTCATCTCCCTTGGAATAGCGAATTCCACTTCGCGGGAGAGGTGGGCATCCTTGCGCAGTTCGGCGGCCTCGACAGCATTCCAGAGCTTTTCCCTGTCCTGCCATTCCTCTTTCGCGCCCTCGGGCAGAAGCACTTCGCTGTGGACCACGTCGCGCTTGTTGGAAAAGTCGTGGGTCCGGCCCAGGCGCTCATCGTGCAGACGGCCCGCGGAGCGGTAGGCGGCGGCGGCCACGGCGGAGGAGCCGCCGCAGCGCGAGATGACCTTGGCCGAGAAGTGGTAGATCGCCATAGCGGCATACCATCTACACCCTGAAGCGCACGTCGGCACGACGTATAAGCGCGCCCTCCAACCCTTTGCGGATTTTCGGGATCACACGGTCTCAGGGGATTTCAGCAACTTGGCAGAGAGACGCGCGAGGGATAGCTGGTCTGTCCGTTCCCCTCAAGGAAGGACCGACTCGATGCGTAAGCCCCGCGATTTCGATGCTGACCTCAAAGCCCTGGAAGCCCGCGCCAACCAGCTCAAGTCCCGCAAGCAACAGCAGCTTGGCGAGCTGGTGATCGCGACCGGGGCTGACGCACTGCCGATCGAGGAACTGGCGGGCGTACTGCTCGCCGCTGCATCCACCGGCACCGCGCCCAACGCCAGCGACCGTCAAACACGGGAGGGCTGGCGCAAGGCGGGCGCTGCTTTCTTTCAGCGCGGGGCGAAGGCCTCAGCATCTGGCGCTGATCGCGGTGACGGCGGCGCACCGCCGCTCACGGCAGGCGCTCAACCGGCTCAAGGCTCAGGCGGCGCGGCATGACACGCGAGAATGGCAGGTGAAGCGCCGCGAACGCACGCGTCATCTGATCGAGCTGGGCGGCCTCATCATCAAGGCCGGACTGGTCGAGCTGACCGATGATGACCGCGCCGTCCTGCTCGGCATCATGGTGGAAGCCGCAGCCAAACTGCACGGCGAGGAACGCGAGCAGGCGCTGACGCTTTGGCGGCGGCGCGGGCAACGAGCCTTCGCGGCGGATCGGGATGGCGAGCTGTAGCGGCGCCGATCTCGCGGTAAGGAAGGGTCGCCTCGCTCATGGTCAACCGGCCCGTCTGCCTCGCTCCATCGACGAAGCATTCGGGCGCACAAGTCTCGGCCGTGCTACCCCGTGCCGGAGGATTCGGGACGGCAGCTTCCCCGCCCCGGCCCACATCTCCAGCCACCACGCCGCATAGCGACTCCGACATCCAAGGCTGGCTCGCCAATCCATCGGGATGGACCGTCAGCGAAGTCAGACCGGCACGCTCACTTGGCCCACGAGGGCGAAGCCTTTCGAGCGTGCCGGTTTTCCTTCAGGCAAGGTCATCGTTGATCAGCTCATACCCCGTTACAAGGCGCACCTGGGCCAGCAAGTCGCGAAGCAGACCACGCACATCCTCGACCGTAAAACCGGGGTCCTTGGGCATGCCATAATGATGGATGCTCTGCCCGTTCCATCGCCAGTAAGGGGTCAGGACGGCGGCAAGGCGTGCCATGTCCGGGCAGCGATGATTCAGGCCCGTGGCATTGGCATAGGCCAGTGAATTGGCCACCCGATGTCCAATGCGCTGGGCACACCAGCGGTCGGGGAAGCCCACTTTGAGAAGGTGCGCCGAAAGCCCGAGCTGGGCCGTGATCCCGGCCTTGTAATAGACGTCGCTCATGTCGGTTTCGAGCGGGAAGTCTCGGCGCGGGAAGAACGCCTCGGCGTTCTCGTAGCGGCCCTCGCCTTCCTCGTTGCTTTCAGGCGTCGGGACCAGGGCCACGGGCGGATCGTTCAAACTGTCGAAGAGCTCGGCCAGCGAGGCATTCTTTGTCGCGATACCCAGATGAAGTCGATTGATGCCCTTGAGCCCCGTCCTGCGGCTCGAGATCCTGGGTTCGGGCGTGGAAGTCATCTTATCCATACACACCTTCCGTTCCGCATCACAGCGGGTTGGCGGAAGCGAGGGACTGATGCGGTATAAAGATCCCGAAACTCCCGCGCGCTGGGCGCGGGAGGAACCGGGGCTGGTAAGATGACAAGAGACACCCGCCGCCGTCTTTACCCTTGCGGGCTGGACATGCACGACGGCACCCCGGAAATCATGGATTCCGAGTTGCTTCTCTTGTCGGGATTACCAGTCCCGGCGCAGCCTTTTGCGCAACGCCCGAGCAGCATAGCATCGCGCAAGTTGTTCGCCAAGCGACCGTGAAAATTGGGATAAATTTGACGTCACCACTGCTCCCGTGTGCTAGAATTCCGGGCCGATTGGTCATCCACAACATGCATGGAGGTATCCATGAACAGACCGGAGATCGACCCGGACCTGATCGATGAAGCGGTGCTCGCGCTGCTCTATTTGACGCTACATCGTGAGAACGGCCCCGCCCCGGTCTGGCGCGCGTGGAAATCCTTCGACTGGGACGCATTGAGCAGACTTCACGACAAGGAACTGATCCTCGATCCGGTCGGCAAGGCCAAGTCCGTCATGATGACCGAGGAGGGGCAACGGCGCAGCGAAGAGGCCTTCCATCGCCTCTTCGCGCGAAGGGCGCCCCAAGCCAAAACGGCGAGCGAGAGCGGGCAGAAAAAAGCCCCCTGAGGCAAGCTCAGGGGGCTTTCGCATTCTTGGAAAATATGGGGGGTGGAGGTCGGCTTCGGCGCCGTCACGGATAGGTGATCCAGCGGCGCCACCAGTGCCGACGCGGATCACGAAGGTTGCAGTCCAGATTGTAGAGCGCCCTTCCGAAAAGCTTCATGACCTTCTCATCGGACCTCCCGATCTTCTCGCCGATCTCAGCATAGGACATATCGTCCACGCTCACGGCGAGGAACACGTCCCGCTCCAGGCCGGACAAACGTGCCAGCGCGCCATGCACGCGGGCGACGGTCTCGGGATCTGGCGGCGGCCCTGCGTGCCGCCGCTTGTTGAATCTGAAGCCGGCCCTCGCCCGTTCGTAAGCGCGCTTTGACCGCGCACTCATGGCCAGACTGGTCCTGACCTGTTCCAGATAGTCAGCGGGCATGGCCGCGATATGCTCGCGCCACAGTTCCATGCCGGATTGCGAGTGATGCAAATGCTCGAAAGCCTTGGCGAACTGACGCCTTACCTGTTTGCGGGACAGGCCGGTCTGCTCACAAATCTCCGCCACGGAAAGGTCATGGAACTGCCGGGCAATGAAGATGTCGCGGGCCAATTTCGGCATCGCCGCGAAGATCGCATCCATCGCTTCGATGCCGGGCTCGGCGCCATCCGGTGCTCTGTCGGCGCCTTCGCTCGCAGCAGGTGTAACGTGATCTTGGGGTGCTCCATCGCCAGTGTGGAACGGACCGGGCTCTTCGCCCCTATCCGCCCCGCTCATGCCACCTCTCCCGCATCAATTGCAGCATCGGCGCCGGGCCGAAACGCCAGCAGATAATCAGCCGCCTTGCTCGCCTGACTGGCCGCCCGGAAGATCGCCCGGTTGTCGCCCTTGAGCACCTCCAGCCAGCAGGCGATATAGTCCGCATGCCGCACCGTTGGCACGATACCCAAGGCCGCGCAGGTGAAGGCGCTGCACAGCTCCGCGACCAGCTCCTCCCGTCCATATGAGGCAGTGCCAAAGCCCCCAGTCTGATCGCGATCCAACCGGGAGGGATGGCCCGTCCAGTGGCCATTATGCCGATATCGGCATAAGTGTCATAATGCCGTATCTTGGATTATGCCGAATGGGACGCGAAAAAGCGCCGAATTCGGCGGGTTTTCCTCACGCGCATTCGGCATAATCCTGCAACTTTTGCCGGTTCGACCCATCGAGCCAATGCGATGCCATGTGTTTACCGCACGCGGGAAATGGCCAGATTTGAGCACTTTAAAATTTGCGTATTCTGGTTGTGCTTGGCAGGGCCAAAAATTGATGTGGGATGGGCGCGCCTGCCCGAACATTATGCCGCACGGCGAACTGCGAAAACATGGAGAGCCGGCCAATTGGAGGCTTTCGCGCGGCATAATCCCGGATGCGGCATTATGGCCAAGCTCATGCAGCACGGTGCGGTAGTAATTGATGGGCTCGATGAAAGCGGCCTGCAACGGCACCTCGATCCGATCAGCGCGCGGTCG
Organism: Novosphingobium sp.; assembly: GCF_039595395.1. NCBI lineage: Bacteria > Pseudomonadati > Pseudomonadota > Alphaproteobacteria > Sphingomonadales > Sphingomonadaceae > Novosphingobium > Novosphingobium sp. The sequence continues at coordinate 160,915 of NZ_JBCNLP010000005.1, forward strand.
GTAGCATGCATTCGGCGATCCGACGGCAATGTTCGCCCCGCTTGCCGCGATCAGCGCTTCGGCCTCCGGGATGGTCACCAGATCGACGCGCTGTTCGCGGTCCTCCGGCTCATAGAGATGATCCGGCAACCCGTCACATTGCGCGACGTTGAAGACCGTGAAGCGCTTCAGGAAAGCAACCTTGCGCACCTCATCACCGCCCCCCGATGATGCGTCCGTATCCGCGCCCACGCCGCCATCGCCGCCCCGCGCATCCTTGGGCGTAAAGCGATCCGCATAGCAGACCGTCACGCCGCGCTCGCCCTTGCGGACATGGCCGCCCAGCGCCTCGGCCTGCTTGAACGTCAGCCAACGCTGCGCGGTGTACTCGCCATCGAACAGGGCCTGCCACAGGATCAGAATGTTGATCCCGCTGTAGGGCCTCCCGCTGCCCGCGTTTCTCGGGAAGCCCGCCAGCACAAAGGAATTATCCCAAGGCTGCACCCAAGGGAGCCGCCCCTCTTCCAGCTCCGCGACGATGCGCGCCGTCACCGTGGAATAGAGGTCCTCCATGGGCCGAGGCCGCGAAGCCTCCGCATGGGATTGGCCCGAACGTTCCGATTGCCTGCGCGAGGTATGATTGAAAGCCATGATCCTTCACTCCTGCCTAAACCGCCGCAAACCGGCGCCGGTCTGGCGGGTGGGCGGCAGGAGCGGACCAACAGGCACGTCGATGAAGGCGCGGCGCACCCTTGGGCCGCAACGAAGTGGAGGACCCCGGCTCCGCCGGGGTTGTGGCGCGCCGCGACGGGACTACGGGGCAGCTCCGCCCACCCGCCAGACTGGGGCCGGAGGCCCACGCCAGCGCGCATCGCGCGCTGTCCGCCAGGACGGGCAAGGCCCGGCCCCGCGCCAGGGGCGCGGCCCTTCTCCCTTCCGCGTCAGCGATCGCAGCGGCTTGGCCGACGAGACGCCTCGGGCGACTCGGGTGGAGCGCAGCGGAACCAGAGCGCGGTTCGGCGCCCCGAACAGGGTGAGCGACAATAGCGACATGACAGCTCACGAGGGAATGCCGCCCTGACACCACCGCCCGATCGCCTGATGCGCCTCAAGGAGGTTCTGGAACTGACCAGCCGGCGCCGCGCGCCCCCTCTACCGCAAAATTCAGGATGGCACCTTTCCCCGGCAGGTCCGCATCTCAGAGCGGGGTTCCGCATGGCGCGAATCCGCCATTCGGGCCTGGCTCGAAAATCCCACACTTTGGTCAGCCAGCGAGGCCCGATCGAGCAAGACCTCAGGCGCTTGCTAGCCCCAAACCCCGATTGCCCGAAACATCGTGCGCCGCACGGCCGGATGGTGGCTGCCCCGATCAGTTAACCGTCAAGGACACCAAGCTGAACATGACGACCGCGCGGCCTTTCCACCCATCCGTTTTCACTTGGAGAGCACGCCTTCATGAGATCGGGCCAGGATCCTATATCGAGCCCATGGCCGATACGCTTACCACCAATGCGCGCAGCGAGCGCATGGTCCGGATCCGTGGACGGGACACCAAGCCCGAAATGCTTGTCCGCCGCATGCTTCACGCGATGGGCTACCGCTATCGGCGGCAAGCCAGGGATCTGCCCGGCTGGCCCGACATCGTGATGCGCAAGCGCCGCAAGGCCATTTTCGTGCATGGCTGCTTCTGGCACCGCCATCGCGCCCCCGAGTGCCGGCTGGCGCGCCTGCTCGAAAGTCGGCTCGATTTCTGGCTCCCGAAGCTGGAAGGCAAACGCGTTCTTGGCCCTGGGGCGGAAGAGTAAGGCGGGCCGGCCAAACCGGCCTCATGCGTCGTGCATTTGGTCGAGCCAGTCAGCCATGATGCGCTTTGCTTCAGGCAGGTCCGCGGCATTGTAGCAGCCCGCCATGGTGCGCAGGCCAATGAGGATGCGGCAGCCCACACCTGCAGCCTGAGCTGCCTGCATGTCGCTGGAATTGTCTCCGATCATGGCCGAGACGCTCAGATCCAGATCGAAATCTTCCGCAGCCTGTAGCAGCATCCCCGGCGCCGGCTTGCGCCACGGGTGGTCGGCGCGCCATTGCCCTTGCCCTGCCGTGGGGTGATAAGGGCAATGATAGACACGATCGATCGGCGCGCCTGCCTCGGCAAAGCGGTCCATCATCCAGCCCGTCAAAGAGGCGAAATCGGCTTCGGAATACAATCCTCGGCCGATCCCGCTCTGATTGGTAACGACCATGACGGCCATACCCCTTTGGCGGGCTTCGCGAACCAGTTCAAACACACCGGGCATGAAGGCGAAATCCTCCATGCGATGGACGTAACCGCGATCCTCATTGATGACGCCGTCGCGATCAAGTAACAGCGCCGCTCGCTTGCCATTCTGGCGGGTCATACGTAGCGGTCGGCCTGTTGCAGCATCTCCACGTAGCGGGCTACCCCTTGTTCCACATCGAGAAAGGGCCGATCATAGCCCGCCGCCCGCAGATTGGTCAGCGATGCCTCGGTAAAATACTGATATCTATCGCGAATTTCTTCCGGCATGGGCACGTATTTGATGTTGGGCTCCTGCCCACAGGCCCGGAACAGGGCGCCGATCAATTCGGCAAAGGATTGAGCGCGGCCCGTGCCCACGTTGAAAATGCCAACCTTGGGCGCCTGTTCCTCATCCATGAACCAGCGCATCACATTCACCACATCTTCAACATGGATGAAATCGCGAAGCTGGCCCCCATCGCTGTAGCCTTCGCGGTGGCTCTTGAACATGTCGACAACCTGCCCGTTTCTGGCCTTTTCAAAATTTTTGGCGACCACGGACATCATACCTTCCTTATGATATTCGTTGGGCCCATAAACGTTGAAGAATTTCATGCCGATGCATTTGGGAGGCAGGAGTTTGCCTTGCTCCGCCCGCTCCGCAACAATGCGGTCGATGGTGTGCTTGCTCCAGCCATACAGGTTCAGCGGGCGCAGCTTGCCAAGAGCCTCTGTGGAAAAATCGTCCACAAATCCGTTTTCGCCGTCACCATAGGTGGCTGCGGAGGAGGCGTAAATCAACGGCACCTGATGCTGTGTGCACCAGTCGACAAGATCAAGGGTTGCGCGAAAGTTGGTCCGCAAGATCTCGTCACCGTCCCGGGCCGTGGTGGCCGAATTGGCGCCCATGTGGAAGACGGCGGACACCTTCACCTGCTCCAGTTTGGTCATCAGCTGTTCGGGTGGAACAAAATCCTGAAAGGCGGCCTTGCGCAGGTTCTGCCATCGCTGGTCGCTCAGCAGCCAGTCACAAAGCAGAAGATCGGTATGCCCGGCCTTGTTGAGGGCATGGACGAGATAGGAGCCGATAAAGCCAGCAGCGCCGGTTACGAGAATCATGATATGAATTTATCCCACGAGTTGGAATCAGGATTTGGTTTCTTTCAAGGCCTGTATCTCTTCGTCGCGCCGGCGCACTTCTTCTTCCAGATAGAAACTGCGCTGACGCGCCTCGATCAATTGATAATGGATCCTCTGGTACAATTTGGGTGCGGCCGCTAAGTCGTGGTCGAAAGATTGGGTCGCAATGTCGGCTGCAATCGCGGAATAATCGCCCAGCGGCCGCCTCACCAGCTGTTCGTACATATCGGCGGGATTGACGCAAGGCTCCGTACGCTTGACGGCACTGACATTGAGCGACATGGCGCAATGGTCGCCATCGTAACGGGGAACCCATCCGTTGGATGCGTCGCCAAATGGAGAATTCCACCAGTTAAAGTCGGAATAGCCAAGAGACTCCAGGATATCGACAATCATTCCAGCGGTAAAACCGTAGCGATGTTGCTCGAAGCGGTTTTCTCGCCCACCAACGCCATAAATCAGCCCCATGACATGAAACACGCTGTCGCCCGAAAGGACCATGCGCATCAACGATGACATATCAGGAATTGAAATACGCAGCTTGCCGCCGATTTTCAGAACTCTGGTGAACTCTGCGATGGCCTTGAAACTGTCGGGCCAGTCGATGTGCTCAAGGACATGGCCTGCCACAACTTCATCTGCGGAGTTGCTCTCGATTTGCGGCATGTTGGTAACGTCTGCAACAATATCAGGTGAATGCGTGTCATCGATATCCACGGTCTTGAAGCCGTCCGGCTTATATTTCTGGGCGCCAACATATAGCTTCATGACTTTTATCCTGTAATTAGATATTCCAGATGCGGATGAGGTCGAACTTTACTGCCCGGCCATAGGTACCAGACAGCTCGACATGCAGCAGCTTGAGCGGATCGTGATCCAGACCGGCGGGTACACGCAAGACGAGACAGCAATTTTCCCCAGCCCGGTGCAGCATGACAGGCAGGGCATGCCCGCCCAGTGACGCCGCACCGACCAGATCATCGCCTGCCTGGACAGCGATCATCTCCACCATGATAAAGGGAGAGTGGCGCACCCTCGCCGGGCTGATAATGGTGAAATTGCCGCCGGGCAGTGTCAACCAGCCATCGGGGGAAGGCATGGCCGAACTGTTGACCAGCAGTTGCGCCGCCGGCGAAAAGGGGCGCATCTCGGTTACCACGTCCAGTCGGTCGCGAGCGTGCCAGTCGCCGATCTGGCGATAATGGGTCTGGATCGCGCTCTCGGCTTGCTGCCGGATCTGCTGGGCGCCCGTGGCTGAAAGGCGAGACGATGCATGGGGCTGGGAGAGCGGCTGTTTGTGCCAGTTGCGCATGGGCCATTCCGCCAGCTCGGCAGGGGCGGCCAGCCAGAACAGGCGGTATGTATCCAGCCCTTCCTGCTGCAACCACGCCCGGAAAGGCTCCGCCTGCCAACGCCCGCCCTTGATGAAACGCCCTTTCAACTCGGGCCTTTCGCGCAGCACCAGCACGCCCAGCGCGGGCATGCGGGTCAGCCAGGCATTGACCACCGGGCGCAGCAGGGCCTGTCGCAAGGCACCATCAACAAAATGCCACAGGCGGTGTTCGCAGATGCCGTGCAACACCAGCCATTGCAGCCCGGCTTCCAGCGAAAAGCGGCCCTTTTCGCGGAAATGGGCTACAAGATCGCTGCGGCCCAGAATGGCGGCTAGCAACATGATGTTGACCGGAACGGCTCCACCCATCGCTGTGGCTGCTGTGGTCGCTGCCAGGCCGGCGGTGGCGTGCGTGTCCCACCGCACACGCATGGCGCCAAAATCGCCCGATGCGGCGTGCAGAAGATCGGCCCCCACCGCCGCGACAAAGGCGTGGGGCACGCTGTCTGCGGCTTGGCGAGGGCGCGCCGCCAGCGCGGTTTCCAGGCCCGAGATCAACGCATTGTGATCGACGAAAGAGCGGAACGTATCTGCTGAAACGTCAATCACGCTGGCCGCCATTGCTTGCGCCGCTAAAGCGGCTGATCACATCGCTGGCCAGCGCATCGAAGCGGCGCAATCCTTTGCGCATGACATTGCGCATATTGCCGCTGTTCATCGTCAGCGTGCCGGATTCGACGGTGAACTCATACACTCCCGCCCCCAACATGTCGGGCATGCCGCTCAGGCTGACCTGCAGTCTTTTGCCGATAGAGGCATGAAAGGCCGTATCCAGTTCGGCCAAAGACATGACACGGTTCTTGAGTTCGAGTGCCAGCAGGATCTGGCCGCGCTTGACGACACGGGCACATTCAAACAGCAGCGAGGCGACCTGCGCCTCTTCGAGCTGGCCACCATCATCGCTCAGATTGCACACAACCCAGTCGATGGCCTTGCTGTCGAGCGGAAGGCGCGTCCAGCTGGCGGGATAAAGTCGCACACCGGCCGAGGCATGGTGAAAGCCATCGCCAAGCGCGAAAAGGCGCGCTTCCTCTCGGCTCAGTCCCTGTTCGGACAACTGGGCAATGGTTTCAGCATCATTGCCCACAACCGCCCCTTGCCCATTGGAAGGGAGCAAGCGCCCCAGGTCGGCCACAATGTTGGGCCCGGGCAGCTGGCGCCTTGAAACAAAGTTCAGATGCGTGGTCGGCGCGCTCAGTTCGATCGCCGCTTCGGCCAGACTGTCGGCCGAATGGCTTTCCATACACGCCACGGTGGGCAACTCGCGAGGGCAGCGCACCGACCAGTCCCGACTGGTCCACCAGCAATCGCCGCAGGTTTGCGCGGCAAGATTGGTGTTTTCGGGATAGCCGAAAAATGGCAGGGAGGTGGGGCCAAAGGCAACGACAGAGGGCGTGCCCACCGCGCGTGCAAGATGGACCAGGCCGCCTTCTGTATCGATGTGGACCTGCGCATGGCGCAACACCATGGCAGACTGACTCATGGTGCACTTCCCGCGCAGATCGGCATCCACGCCGCCGATCAGCTGCTCATGCGCCTCGCCGAGCTGGACCGTGCGCAATCCCGCCGCCTTCACCCGCGCGACAATGTCCAGCCATTTGGCCAGCGGCAGATTCTTGGTCTGCAACCCGTCCGCGCCGGCCATGTTGCGGTCCGCGCCGTGGTGCACCGTGACATAGGGCCCGTCCAGCAGCGCCCGCACGTCTTCATCGGGTTCCTGCGCATGCAGGAAATCGCCGAAATTGCCCAGTTGGGGGGCAATGTTGGCGGTGTACATGCTGAAGCTGTATTTCGAGAAGCCCTGGCCTACCACTTCGCGGGCAAAGATGTTGTTGAGATAGGGCCAGTCGCGACGGATGTAGTTTTGCCAGATCCACGAGCGACTGTTGGCCTCGGCCAGGAAGTCGCCCTCCACGCGCGAACGCGGGGGTGGGGCGTAGGTGATCGCATAGCGCACGTCGGCAATCAGATCGAAAACATCGGTGGCCGCGGCCAGTTGCAGGAACCGGTGCCCCTGTTCTCCGGGCAAGTGGCAGGCTTCCACCACATAAGGGTTGTCTGAAAGGATGGAGCGCACGCCCGGATGTTCATGCACCACGAAAATGCGCGGCCTGTCGAAATGGTAATACAATCCGCGCACCACCGCGGAGAGATAGAGCATATCGCCATAGCCGCCCGACCCGCGCACCATGATGGTGATGGGATCGGCGTCATCATCATGGGGCACCAGATTCCCCAGCATGCCCCGGATGCCCAGCGCCTCGCAGGTTCGCAGCCAGACCTGCTGGCGCTTGATGATGTTGGTGTTCTGCCAGATCTGCGACATCGTGTAGGCCGGGAACATGTTCTGGCCGTCGTTGGCGCCCGTCAGCCCGCGCAGCAATTCGGCCAGCTTCTGGCCGGAGGCATCGTTGTCGCTGCGGATCAGCTGGGCTTCCTGTTCCAGCTGGGCAATGCGGCTGTTGGCCTCGCTCAGACGCAACAGGGCAGCTTGGAGTTGCACCTGCTCCAGCTCTGCGCGGCTTCCCTCGTCATGCATCATTAAAAGAACTCCCCACGGCCGTATACTGGTTGGCAGATACCAGCTTGTCTTGCCCGGTCAGCAAGGGAAGCAGGCCCGTAACAATGTGATAGAGCGAGCTGGCCGGCACATGGCCACTGGCAAAAGCATAAGTGCGCGCGTCGCATGTCTCGTGCCAAAGCCCTTCGACCGGCACATTCAGGAAAGCCTTTAGATGCCCGAAAGCGTCCTGCCATGACCCTGCGGGAACATCGGGCCGTTCCAGCCCCACGCGGAGCCATTCCGTGATGGTCCAGATGCGGCATTGCCTGTCGGCCACGGCCCCGTCCGCATGGACCTCGCCAAAAGGCAGGCCGGTTTCGGTGGCAAAGCCATGGCGGGCCCGGCGGGCCAGTGCGTGGTCCAGATCGGGCGCGTGCAGCCCGAGCTTGCGTGCCTCGCCCAGCAGCCACACCCATTCGAGATGGTGGCCCGGTTCAAAGATATGGCGAAGCGGATCACTGGTCGGGCTCCAGTCCGCGTCGAAATACTCGAACAGGCATTGGCGCTGTTCGTGCCAGAAATGGCGGCCGAACATGGCGATCAATTCGTCGGCTTGTTCGCGGAAAGCGGGGCTCCGGCTCAGCGGCAGCCATGCCAGACATGCTTCCAGCAGATGCATGTGCGGATTTTGCCGATGCGGCAGCCGGTATGGGATCGCCTCGATAAAACCGCCGGGCGCATGCACCATATGGGCGTGCAGAAAGGCCAGAACCTCCCTGGCGGTTTCTTCCAGTCGCGCATCGCCCAGGCGCTCGAAAGCAGAGGCCAGCGCGAAAAGCACAAAGGCCAGATCGTAGAGGTCGCGCGTGTCATCAAGCGGCGCCCCTTCCAGCGTCACGCTGCGGCGAAAGGCGCCATGGCCATGGCTGAGGGGGCCAAACAGGAAATCGAGCCCATGCCGCATGGCATCGCGCGCGCCTGGAACCGACATCCGGTCGAGCGTTGCAAAAACGAAGATGTGGCGGCAGGTGACCCGTAGCCGTTTGAAATCCACAGCATTGCGCGCATCGTGGAAAGACAGCTGGTCGAAATAGCCGCCATGCACCCGGTCAACGCCCGCATCGAGCCAGAGAGCCGCGGCCGGCCCGGTCAGCCAGCGATGCGCGTCCAGGGTGGCGGCGCTGCGCTCCCCACCTAGAACAGCGTCACGGCCGATCATGGGTCAACTCCGGCTGAAGCGAGCGCTTGACCAGATTGCTGGTTGACTGCCCTTCGACCAGACGGGCCAGCACCACCTTGCCGCCATAGGATTGCACCAGAGGCGCACCCACCACCGTGTCGATGGTATAATCGGCGCCCTTGACCAGCACATCGGGCCGCAGGGCCTCGATCAGCTCTGCCGGCGTTTCCTCACCGAACAGGGTGACGGCGCTGACACAGGACAAGGCGCTCAACACGCGAGCGCGGTTGTCCTGCGTCTGGATCGGCCTGCTCGGCCCCTTTAGGCGCGAGACCGAGGCGTCGGTGTTGATGCCCACGATCAGATGATCGCAATGCGAGGCGGCCTCTTGCAGCAAGGAGATATGGCCGGGATGCAGAAGGTCAAAGCAACCGTTGGTAAAGCCCACGGTCTGGCCCTGCGTGGCCCATTGCCGGCGCAGCATGGCCGCATCGGCGCGGTCGAGCACCAGGCCCCGCGTGCCAAGCCCGTCTTCCTCGCCCAGCGCCCGGTGAAGCTCGTCTGCCGAAACGGTTGATGTGCCCAGCTTGCTGACCGCAATGCCCGCCGCCAGATTGGCCATGGCCATGGCCTCGATGATGCCGATGCCGCCGCCCAGCCCCGATGCCAGACAGGCCACAACCGTATCGCCCGCCCCGGACACATCGAACACTTCACGCGCCTTTGTCGGCAGCAGGACAGGGTTCTGCTCCCGGTCGTAGAAGGCCATGCCCTTTTCCGAGCGAGTGACCAGAATGCGCGCGCCTGTCACATCGATCAACCGCTCGGCGGCCTGCCTGCACGCTTGCTCATCCGGGCAAGGCATGCCCGAAGCTGCGGCCAGTTCGCTCAGATTGGGGGTGATGATGCTGGCGCCGCGATAGATCGACCAGTCGCTCCGCTTGGGGTCGACGATGGTGGGCACGCCTAGATCACGCGCCTTGTCGATGATGCGGGTGATGATCGCGTCGATCAGCAGCCCCTTGCGATAGTCGGACAACACGATCACGTCGTGATCGTGCGCCAGCTCTTCCAGACGGTGCAGCAGTGTGTCGCAGGCCGACTGGTCAATGGGGCCGGTATGTTCCTCATCCAAGCGCAGCACCTGATGGGAGCCGGCCATCAGGCGCGTTTTGCAGGTCGTGGGCCGCCCGGCAATGTCGAGCAACTGGGCGTTCACCCCCCGCTCTTCCAGCATGGTGCGCAAGGTGCGGCCTGCCTCATCCGATCCGATCCCGGCCAGCAAGGTAGCCTTGCCACCCAGTGCCGCGACATTGGCCGCGACATTGGCCGCGCCGCCAGGCGCCCAACGCCGGCTTTCGTACCGCAGCACAGGGACCGGCGCCTCAGGCGAAATGCGTTCGACTGAGCCCTGAACATAGGAATCGATCATGGCATCGCCAATGACCAGCACGCGGGCCTTGCTCAACAACTCTAGCATCCGATTGCCCCAACAAAGGTGTAAGAATGAGAATATTGTCAGATTTCAATCAAATCTGATGTTCTTTGACACCCTGAACCAGCATCCAGCCAATCGCAAAGGAAAAGATCAGTGACAGGAATACCGTTCCTACGATTTTACCTCGCTCAGGATAAAGCGCCTTTACGGCGCGATTCGCATCGACCACGCGGATAAGATAGGTCTGTTTCCGTTCTGCTTCAGCGCGGGCGGTTTCATAGGCCGCTGTGGCGGTGGCAAAGCGCCGGACCGCGGTTTCGCGTTGCACCTGAAGGCTTTCATAACCGCCAAGGGACGCCGCGATGGAACTGCCGCCCCCTGCGATCCGCTGCGACTGGCCGGCCACCTGGGCCTCCAGCGCGCGCACCTGAGCCTGTGTGGCCCTGTATTGCGGGCTTTCGTGGCTGATGAGGCCCTCCATCGCCTTCAGCCTGGCGCGCGCTGTCGTCAGCCCCGCCGTCAGGTTGGTGACCATGGTAACCTGCGCCTTGCCGCTGCCTTCCGGGTCGATGTCATCGTGGTTGCGGCGATAGGAGGTGAGCGCCTGTTCGGCTTCCTGCAAGGACTTCGAGGCCAGATCGACTTCGTTGCGGGCGTGGGCGACCTGATCGCGATAGGTTCGGATGTTGAGCTGGTTGATCTGCTCTTCGCCCATGCGCAGCAGCTTGCCGCCCAGCTCATAGGCATCGTCCGGTGTGAAGGCGTGCACCGCCAGACGGGTAATCCCCGTTTCCGGGTCGAGGGTGACAGTGACATGGCGGTTATAATATTTCAGCAACCGCTCGGGCGAAGGATTGTCTTGCCACAGGCGGCTGACAGGATCGATAAAGGGGCGGCGGAACCGCTCAACCAGCCTGTCCTGTTGGCGCAACTGGGCCGCCGCATCGTTGGATTGCAGATAATCGTTGACCATATAGGCTTCGGTTGAAACCGTCGAAACGCCCAGGTTCATGCCCAGCAACTGGCCCATGCCGCTGGGAGCGCCAGAGGCATCGGCGCGGCGCACCACAAAATCGACGGTGGTTTCATACTGGTCGGATGCAATCAAGTAATAATAGGCCGCGACCAGCGCTGTGGGCAGGACAACCAGCAGCAGCAGATAACGATAGACATACACCAGTTGCCGCACACGAGCCCCCCAGCCCCGCGACGAACCGACGGACTGCGCGTCTTTGGGGCTGATAATTCCTAACATTGTCATTCAATCCTTGCGTCGATCCGCTTTGCGTTTGTCAATTGACGTGCATGTGCTCGCGTACATTGCGAATGGCCACAAGGCCCCAGCAGAGCATCAGCATCGTGAAGCCCAGAACGTAGCGCGGGTAGATGTAATTGGGATTTGCATTGGCGAACAGGCCATAGCGGGCAGCCTCGAAAATCGTCACCATGGGGTTCCACGCCATGAGTTCGCGCGCCCATGGCGGCAGGATGCTCATGGTGAAAAAGGCGCCGCTGAGCGGGAACATGAAATAGGAAAAGGGGTGCACAAACCGGCCGATCAGATGGTTCGTGTAGGTGATGGCCGCCACCACCATGCACATGGCATGCGTCATGACACCCATGCCGATGATGGCGCCGAACAGATACAGCGGCCGCACCGGCAGTTCCATCAACCCCAGCATCAGCCCGATGCTGCACAGCACGGCATAGGCGAACAGGGCGCCGATCATTTCGACCAGCGACCGCGACAGCATGATGTCGAAAGGGGTGATCTGGGCATGATAGAGCAGCGTCGTGACGCCGTGCAAGGCGCCTTCCGAGCGGTTGAAGCTGTTGCGGAAGATGATAAAAACGCAATAACCTGTCAGCGTGAAGGGGTAGGGGCCCATCCCGCTGGCATGTTCACCCATTTTGCTCACCTGGTGGAGGGTGGTGATCACACTGGCCAGCATCATCGGTTCCGCCATCATCCACAGGAAGCCGATGTTGTCACGACCATACCGCGCCTGCATCTCGCGCAGGATCAAAGCCTTGATGACCGCTTGCTGGGTCAGCCACGCATCGATGAACGAGCGCCGCATCTCTCCGGTTTTATTCACTTTCGGGCAATCCAGATAAATCGACTGGTGGCACCTTCCGGGGGGTGCCAGCTGTCCCCTGCGGGAAACGCCAGTTGCATCACATCATGCCCCAGGCCGATGCAATACAAGGCCAGTTGCTGCATACGGTTGCGGAACGCAAGCGCCTCTCCATCCCCGGTCATGTTAATCATCATGATCAGAAAGCCGTCTTTTGCAAGGCATTGCATCATCCTCTCGCAAAAGGTTTCCAGTCGCCCGGCCCCTTGCCACTGGGCTGGCACCGCCGCGATTGCGAAATCGCAAAGCCCCTCTGCCCTGTCCAGCGCAAGCAGGTCCACATCCTCGCGATCAAGCGTGAGGAGATGAATCGCGCAACCGGCGGCTTCCAGCGTGCCGAGCAGCGCCGCCTCGGCAAGGTCGACGATCAGCCCCTTGTTGCCATCGGCGATCAGCCCGCCAAAATCGAGCATCTGGAGAGCGGTGCCGCTGCTCCAGCAGTCCAGCGCATTGCCCCCGCGTTTGTCGAGCAGCGGCCAGCGGCCGCGCAACATCCGTTCGGCCTCGGGGTCCCATTGCATGGGCTGGGAAAAGGGAAGGTCTAGCGAGGGCCCCTTGTCGGCGATCAGGCGCCGCGCTGTCGTGGTTGCTGCCGGGTCGCTGCGGGCGCGGTCTGCCGTGTTGCCCCCGGCATGCGGGGCGGGCCTGGCATGCGCAGTGGGCGTGACCAGCTCTTCCAGAGCGATGTCGAGCCCGTCGGCCTGCAAATCGGAGGCGCCGGTGGCAAAGGCATAGAGGGCATATCTGACCCCCTCGACCGCCAGAAACCGCAGGCTTCTTGCCAGATCCTCTCCGCCAAGATTGTCCAGATCCACCCGAATGCTGGCCGCAACCGAGGCATCGCGCCCCGGCGGCAAGGCCATGACCCTGATGTTCAATTCGCCAAAGGTCGCGCGGGCACAACGAATGGTGGCATGAAAGACGGCGCGCCCGGGCGCTGCGTCCAGATAGTCCGTGTGAAAGCAATAGCGCAGATCCGATGCCGGATCTGGCCCCCCCAGTCCTGGAATCAGGCTGGAATGGCCCACAAAGAAAGAAAAAGGATCAACTACCCGCATGGTCGCTCACATCGGGGCAAGGTTCCGCCTGTCGCAAACGTCATCAGGCAGGCCTGCGGACGATCAGACCAAATGACGTGGTTACCCAGCGGTCGAGTTGCAGCTTGAGATGATTGTCCGCCGCATAGGGCGGCATGTCAATGTGCCGGTCCAGCGCCTCATCGCCCAGGTCCCAGTTGACCTCGACCTCAAAACCTTGCGCTTGCAAATCGGCGATCATGGCCTCGAAATCGCGCTTGCGAAACAGCACGGTCGAGCCGCTCTTCAACGTTTCGTCATTGGAGGAACAGTTGAATTCGGTGGTGTGCACGCCGATGCCGCCCGGCTTGAGCAGGCGAGCGGTGTTGAGGATGAACTCATGCCCGTGCCGGATGGACCCAAGATGTTCAAAAGCGCAGGCCGACCAGCAGAAATCGAAGGTTCCGATATCGCCGGGAATGGCGTTCATGTCCACAAAGCGGAAGCTGACGTTGCGCTCGAACTGTTCGGGCGGGCAGATGCCGCGATCGTTCATGGCGTCCTTGCCCGATGCATGCTGGTCGGTTTCCACCCACCCGCTGCGCTGGGCCTCTTCCGGCTCAAGGTCGGTGCCCACGACCTGAGCCCCGCGCCCGGCGAAGATGGCCGCCAGCGGTTCAGCGCCAACGCCAAAGCCCAACCCGTTGCGCCCCGGATTGAGAACCCCGGCCAGCGAGAGAACCTGAAGGATGTAGCAGAATTCCCACTGTTTGCGGTGGGTTCGCGGCTGTTCGCGAATCTGCTCGCACCAGTAACGGTAGGCATCTTCGTCAAACTGGCTGGCGGTACAGGCTTGCGACACAGGGTGAGTCAATGTCGGCGCGGCCGGATGTGTTGTCGATGGGGTATTCGCCAGCGAAGCGGTCTTGGCAAAAATCGACTTCAACCTGGAAATCTGCATTATCACCTGCTTTGCCAATGCCCGGATCATTCAAGTCCAGAGCGTCAATTTTCACAATCGCGTTTTCTTGCGGCGCGTCCGCCAGCTGGCGGTTCATGGCCTACTACGGCCGTTTGGTAAACAGGCAGATTATGGCGTGGACGAAATCACCAACATATTTTATCGGTAGCAACATCACAACATGACAACAATTTTATGCCATGTCCCGGCACCTCCAGCGGATCTTTGCATGATCACCTTTAGCGACGTATCGAAGACCTATCGCACGCGAGGCCTGACCAACCGGGTGTTCAGTCGTCTCGATTTCTCGATCCTGCCGCGCGAAAGCTTGGCGATTTGCGGCGCGAACGGGGCGGGTAAATCCACCTTGCTTCGCCTGATCGCAGGGATCGAACACCCCACATCCGGCACCATTACCCGCACCATGCGCACCTCATGGCCTATCGGGCTGGCCAATTGTTTCCAGATGACGATGTCGGGCACCGACAATGCGAGATTTATCGCGCGCATCTATGGGAAGGACGAAAAAGACGTTCTGGCTTATGTTGACGACTTTGCCCAGCTGGGCATCTTCATGAACCAGCCTGTGATGAATTACTCCTCGGGCATGGCCTCACGTCTGGCCTTTGGCGTGTCGCTGGCGGTCGATTTCGATTGCTACATTGTGGATGAGGTGACCGCTGTGGGTGACGCCCGGTTCCGGCGCCGCTGCGAGGAGGAGCTGCTGTCGCGGCGCGATCGCGCGGCCCTCATCATGACGTCGCACGACCCCGGTGTGCTGGAACGTTATTGCACCCGGGGCGCCGTGCTTTACGGTGGAGTGCTGACATTTTTCAATACTGCGGCCGAAGCGAATGAGGTGCACCACGCCTTGCAGATGCGGCACCCGGCCCTGGCCGCGGCAGGCTGAAACCGCCTGGCCCGCCATGCGGCACGGCCGCAGCAGGCGGAAAAATCTTGCTCTTGAATGGCTAAGTTGGCATCAGCTTGTGCATGCTCTTACGTGACCCGAGATTGGCCCGTTTTTCAAATGAACACCATAAAATGACCGATGTTCGTGTTGAACGGGTGGGCAGATGTTTCCAAAAATCCCTGCTGCTCTTGTCTCTCTGCGGCGCCCTTGGCGGCTGTGCTGCCTTGCCAAGCAACGGCCCGACAGCCGGCTCCATGAGCAAAGGTGCGCAAAACGCCCATATGGTTCCCTATTCGCTGGTGGACATTACGCCAGACGTGATTCACGCCAATCACCCGGTTCAAAATCTCGGCGTCTTGCAGCTTGCGGCGCTGTCCTCTGGCGGGACGCCTGCCCGTGCGGACATGATCCGCAACGGCGATACGCTGACAATCACCATTTTTGAGGTGGGCGTCTCGCTGTTTTCCGGGCAGGTTCCGGTAACAGAGGCCATCCGCACCCCCACGGCCGGGGCCCAGCAGATGCTGGTCGCGGTACGCGAGGACGGCACGGCGGACCTACCCTATCTGGGCACCGTGCATGCGGCGGGCACCTATCCAGAGCAACTGGCAGAAGAGCTGCGCCATCGGTTGCGGCGCATGTCGGAAAGCCCCCAGGTGCAGGTCAATATCAGCGATACGGCGCACAATGTCGTGTATGTCTCGGGGGCGGTCGCCAAGCCGGGCCGCTATCGCCTGACGGCCGCTCATGAAAAATTGCTTGATATGCTGGCTCTTGCGGGCGGCGCGGCAGACAACATCAACAATGTCGACATCAAGCTGACCCGCGGAACGCATGTCGCGCAGGCGCCGCTCAATGAAGTCTCAGCCGAGGATCTGGCCAATCTGGAAATCCAGTCTGATGACCGGATCGAGATCGTTTCCAGGAAGAACACCTACACGGTTTTTGGCGCGACAGACAAGGTCAGCCAGATTCCTTTTGAAACCCGTGACGTAACCTTGGCGGAAGCCATCGCCCGTGCGGCCGGCCCTGCCGATGCAAGGGCCAATGCACGCGGTGTTTATCTGTTCCGCATGGAAAAGGGGGAGAATGGCGGCTCGCCCCATGCCACCGTCTATCATATCAACATGCTGAAACCTGAGAGCTATTTTCTGGCACAGATGTTCGTGGTGAAAGACAGGGACGTGATCCTCTTCTCGAATTCCTCGTCCAACATCACCCAGAAAATGCTGGGCCTGCTTAGCCAGTTGTTCAGCCCTGCCCTCTCCATTCGCTACGCGACGCAGTAAACATTATGCGCATTGGTATCGATGGCTACAACCTTTCAATGCCTGACGGCACGGGCATTGCCAATTACGGGGCATCGCTGGCCTCGGTGCTGCACCGGGCAGGCCATGATGTCGAAGGCATTTTCGGGCTGGATGCGGGCAATCGCGCGGAAACGCGTGAAATCCTGTTTTTTGACCGCTTTGGCCATGGGCACCGCGTGTCGTCGGGTGCCCTGGCCCGCAAGGTGGCGCTCAGCACGGCGTTGTGGCACCTGCCGCGCCGCCTTTCGCAGGTGCCGCTCACCGATGCGGTGGACAAACGCAGCTTCGGCTTCCGCCTGCCGGCCTTTTCGTCCTTGTGGACCTCGCCTTTTCTGTTTGAGATGGCCTGGGCGCGCTTCACCTATCTAGGCTTGATGACCACGGTGTCGCTGCCCAATCCGCCTGATGTGATGCACTGGACTTATCCGCTGCCCATTCGCATGGCCGGAACGCGCAATGTCTATACCATTCATGACCTTGTCCCGCTCAAATTGCCTCAGGCCACGCTGGACAACAAGGTCTATTATCGCAACCTGATTGCAAGCTGTCTGGCGGCAGGCGACCATATCGCCACAGTGTCCGAAGCAAGCCGACGCGACATTCTGGAAATTTTTCCGGAGGCGGATCCGGCAAAAATCACCAACACCTATCAATCCAGCCCCATTCCTGATGAACTTCTCAAAAGTTCGCCAGAGGCGGATGCCGATTTTGTGCGGCACACCTTTGGCCTTGAGAACAAAGGATATTATCTCTTCTTCGGCGCGGTAGACCCCAAGAAGAACATTGGCAGGATCGTCGATGGGTATCTGTCTTCGCAAAGCAAGCTACCGCTGGTGATCGTCAGCTCGCGCGACTGGGGCATGGAACGCGAAACGCGCATGCTGGGTGGCGATGGCAGCATCTATGGCCGCAAGCTGGGCGAAAGAATCGTGCAGCTGCAATATCTGCCGCGCCCCAGCCTGTTCCGGCTGATCCGCTCCGCCAAGGCTGTGCTGTTTCCCTCGCTTTACGAGGGTTTTGGTCTGCCCGTCCTTGAAAGCATGCAATTGGGCACGCCTGCCATCACGTCCTACACGTCCTCCCTGCCCGAGGTGGCGGGTAAGGACGGCTTGTTGGTAGACCCGTACAAGACACCCGAGATCGCTGCCGCCATCCGACGTCTGGAAACCGAGCCCAGTCTTTATGAACAGGTCCGTGATGCTGGCTTGGCCCATGCACAGATCTTTACAGACGCCAACTTTGTCGACCGCCTGCTGGGGCTTTATGCTTCCATGGGGTTGACGGCGGCTTAGCAGCGGCGCTGCCCCTAGAGCGTTTTTCGATTGCTATGAATCGTGAGGGATTCCCTCCGGCGGCACTTTATGATTCATGGAATGTGCTGGCGAAGGAGGCCGGTATGGATGGGGCACCCGCTCTCGATGGATTTGCGCTCGCGGCTTCTGGCGGCGATCGATGACGGATTGAGTTGCCGGGCGGCAGCGGCACGATTGGGCGTTGCGCCCTCAATGGCAATCCGATGGCATGGGCGCCGCCGCGAAACGGGGAGCTTTGCCGCCAAGCCGCAGGGCGGTGACTTGCGGTCGCGGCGGATCGAGGCGCGGGCGGCAGACATCCTGGCAATATGGGAGGCTCGCAGGGACATCTCGCTCGAGGAACTGCGGCCGGGCGACATTGTTATCATGGACAATCTGTCGAGCCATAAGCGCCCGGCGGTCCGGGATCGGATCGAAGCGGCAGGAGCGACGCTCCGCTTCCTCCCGCCCTACAATCCCGACTTCAACCCGATCGAGAAGGCATTCTCCCGCCTCAAAGCCAGGCTCCGGAAAGCAGGCGAGCGAACCGTCAGCGGTTTACGGGGTCTCATCGGCAAACTCGTCGATGTCTTCCAGCCCACCGAATGCGCTAACTACTTCAGTTCATGCGGTTACGATCCTAACTGATCGAAAAATGCTCTAGCGCTTCTTGACGGTAAAGCGCAAATTACCGTTGAACAGCCTGAGCAGCCCTTCCGGGATGAGCAGCGAGAACAATGCCATGGGCCACAGCGGCGCGGGGAAACCGAAAAGCCGCGTGTTGGCCAAGGCCTGTTTCACAATGCGGCGCGCGGCGTCCTCGGGCTTGATTTCGTGGGGGCGGTTGCCCAGATGCTCGGCTTGCATGGGCGTGGCTACATAGCCCGGGCAGCACACCGACACACCCACGCCCGTGCCGCGCAAAGCCTCGCGCAACGATAAACCATACATCACCAGCCCCGCCTTGCTGGCCGAATAGGCCGGGGCGTCCGGCAAGGGCGACAGGCCCGCCAGCGAGGAGACAAGCGCAATCTGCCCCTGCCCACGCGCCTGCATGCCGGGCAACACCGCATGCAGCGCCGCCACCGCCGAGGTGAGGTTGATGGCCAGCACATCGCTGGCTACCGCGCCCGTTTCCACGGTTTCGCCCTCGCGGCGGCCGTCCAGAATACCGTGGTTGGATACGTAAAGGTCCACTGCGCCAAAGCCCGCGACAAAACCCGCAAAAGCAGCCGTGTCGCGCATGTCCATGGCCGCGGTCTGCACAACCCTGCCGCAAGCCTCAGCCACCTGAGCCAGCCGCTCCGCGTCGCGGCCCACCAGCCCCAGGCGCCACCCCTTGCGCGCCAGTTCAAGCGCCACCGCCCGGCCGATGCCGCTCGATGCACCCGTTACAATAGCGGTTTTCACTCGTCCTCTTCCAGCGCCTGCAACCGCTGAAGGATGGTGTTCTTGGCAATGCTGGCCAGCGTGACGCCCGAACGCGACAGTTGCGCCCTTTCGCCCACCAGCGTGTCGATCACGCCGTCAATCTGCGCCTGCGTATGGCCCGACGAGATGAAGAAGCGGATGCGCGCCGCCTTTTCCGGCACGCCGGGCGGCAGTACCGGCACGGTGGCATAGCCGCGCTCCAGCAACCGCTCGGACAGCATCACCGTTTGCAGACTGTCACCCAGAATGACCGGCGTGACCGCCAGCCCCCAGCTGTCGCCCACATCCAGCCCGGCGGCGCGCGCCTTGTTCAGGAAATAGCCACCATTGGCCTGCAACAACGCCACACGCTCCGGCTCGCTCAGCATCAAGTCCAACGCCGTCAAAGACGCGACCGTTGCCGTTGCCGGAATGCCCACCGAATAGACCATGCCCGGCGCGCGATATTTCAGGAAATCGATGAGCGCGCGCGGCCCCGCGATATAGCCGCCGCAAGACACCAGCGTCTTAGAGAGCGTGCCCATCCAGATGTCCACCTCGCGCGGGTCCACCCCGGCATGCTCGAACAATCCGCGCCCGGTCTTGCCCAGCACGCCCAGCGAATGGGCCTCGTCCACCATCAGCCAGGCCGAATGGCTGTTCTTCACCTCCACCAGACGCGCCAGATCAGGCCCGTCACCGTCCATGGAGAACAGGCCCTCGGTGACGATGAGGCAATGGCGGAACTGGCCGCGCAGCTGACCCAGCAGGCGGTCCAGCGCCTCGATGTCATTATGCGGGAAATTGACGCGATGCGCGCCGGAAAGCTGGGCGCCCACCACGATGGAATTGTGCGACAGCGAGTCATGAATGACCAGATCGCCTTCGCCCATCATCGTGCCGATGGTGGTGACATTGGTGGCATGGCCCGAGACGAAGAGCAGCGCGTCTTCTGCCCCATAAAGGCTGGCCAGTTCGCCTTCCAGTTCGCGGTGCACGCTGCGCTCGCCAGACGTCAGCCGGCTTGCCGACACGCTGGTGCCCCATTGCGCGGCGGCCTCGGCCACGGCGGCGACAATGCGCGGATGACCGTTGAGCCCCAGATAGTCGTAAGAGGTGAAGTTGACCGCAGGCCGCCCCTCGACCACCGTTTCGGTGCCTGCCCGCGCCTCATGCAGACGGTAAAACGGCACCGGAATGCCGATCTTGCCCGCAAGGCTCTGTTGCAGGCGGATCGCCTCGAAGCCGGGCAGGTCTTCAAAGCCTGGCGCCTTCTTACGCCCGGCGCCCAGAATGCCGCCCAGCAGCCCGCTGGGCGATGCCGTCGCCTTTTTCACCCCCGCGATAAGCGCGGACCGCATATCCCGGCTCAACCGGCGGGGAGGGGTTTCGTCAGCCACGCGATGCTCCTGCCTGAACCTCGGCTTTCAAGCTTTCCTGAGTGATCTGCCCGCCGCCGTGAATGGCAATGAGCGCGCTTTCCTCGTCCGACAGGGGCGAGGCCGCCTCGCCCGAACCGCGCGCAATCACCAATACACGCTGTCCCAGCTCGCGCAAATTGCCAACCGCGCTGATGGCCATCATGGGCAGCTCGATCTTGTAACGGTTCTCGATGCCCATGCGCAGTTCCAGCGCCATCAGCGAGTCCATGCCAAGCGAGTCAATCGAGGCGTCGAGGTCCACATCGGCCACGGCCAGACGCATGATCGCCGCCGCCTCCTCGGCCAGCATGGTGGTTACCATCTTCAAAGCCTCGGCCTGGCTCAGTCCGGCGATCATCTCGGCCAGACTCTGCCCGCCGCTGTTGACCGACGACCCGCGCACCGCGAAATGCCGCGCGAAGGCGGGCGATGCCGGAACCGGCAGGGCAAACAGGGCGCCTGCCTCGGCGAAGTCCGAAATGGTCACCACCGGGTCGGTCAAACGGTCGGCCAGCGCCAACACCTTGTCTAACCGCGCCAGCGCATCGGCCGATTGCATGCCGGTGACGCCCGCAATGCGGCTAAGGCTTTCCAGCGTGTCGCCCCGCGCGGCCAGCAAGCCCACGTCCGCAATCGCGCCCCATTGCACCGCCACCGCCGGGCGCCCATCGGCCCGCCGCGCCCGCGCCAGGCCTTCCAGCCAGCCATTGGCCGCCGCGTAAGCCCCCTGCCCCGGATTGCCGATCAGCGCCGAAGCCGAGGAGAACATGACGAATTGCGCCAAGGGCTGGTCCAGCGTGGCGCGGTGCAGATTGTTCGCCCCCGTCACCTTGGGCGCCAGCACCTTGGCCAGCGTTGCCTCGTCCAGCCCGTCGAGCATGCCGTCCGACAGGGTCACCGCCGTGTGCCACACGCCGCCGATCGGCCCGTGCTTCGCGTTGATCTGCGTCACCAGCGCCTGCACCGCCGCCGCATCGGTCACGTCCAGCGCGGCCACTTCAAACACCATGCTCTGCGCGCGCAGCCGCTCGACCACGGGCAGAACGCTCGCGTCGATGGTGCCCGCGCGGCTCGCCACCACGATCTTGTCCGCGCCCTTGCCCGCCAGCCACAGGGCCGTGGCAAGGCCAAAGCCGCGCGTGCCGCCGACAATGAGCTGCACACCCGCGCCCGGTTTGAACCGCGCGGCATGGAGCGAAGGTACGCCATCACGCTGCGGCGCGCTGACCACGATCTTGCCCACATGGCCCGCCGACTGCATCAGGCGGAAGGCTTCGGAAATCTGCCCCGCGCGGTAGGTGGTGACGGGCAGCGGCATATAGGTGCCGTCCGCGAAACCTTCGGCAATCGCCCCCAGCCCCACGCCGGTCAGCTCCGGGTCCAGCGCGAGGATCTGGTCCACGTCGACGCCGAAATAGCTCAGGTTGCGGCGGAAGGGCCGCAGCGCCAGCAGGCTGTTGGCCACATAGTCGCGCTTGCCCAGTTCGATAAACCGTCCGCGCGATTTGAGCACCTTGACCGACCCGCGCATCGCCTCGCCCGAGAGCGAGTTGAGCACCACATCGGCTCCGCCATGCAGGTCGCGCACCTCGTCGATGAAATCGAGGCTGCGGCTGTCGTAAATGTGGTCCGCGCCATACAGACGCGCCAAAGCCGCCTTGTCCGGGCTGGACACGGTGGCGATGACGCGCGCGCCAATCGCCCGCGCGATCTGGATCGCGGCCAGACCAACGCCGCCCGCGCCGCCATGGATGAGCACCGTTTCGCCCGCGCGCAGCCGCGCCAACTCCACCAGCGCGTACCATGCGGTGTAGAATGCCACTGGCAAGCCCGCCGCCGCTTCCGCCGACACGCCTTCCGGCAGGGGCACAAAGGCTTCCTGCGGGCCGATGGCGTGGCTGGCAAAGCTGTTCTGGCCAAAGCCCATGACGAGGTCGCCCAGAGCAAAGCCATGCACGCCCTCGCCCAGCGCCACCACGCGCCCGGCGCATTCCAGCCCATAGACCGCGCCCGCCAAGCCCTCGTCCAGCACGTCGTCGAACAACAGGCCCATGGCCAGCATCACGTCGCGGAAGTTCAACCCCGTGGCGATCAGCTCCACCTCGATATGGCCCGGCGGGGGCGTGTGCCGCTCCGCCTCGATCCACTGGAAGTTTTCCAGCTGGCCTGGGCGGGGGAAATGCAGCCGCATCGCCGCCATCGCCGGTTCCGCGCGCAGTGGCAGGCCTGAGAGCAACCGCGCCGAGGTCACCCCTTGCGGCGTCAGGCTCCATTCGCGCTCGCGGCCCGGATGGTGCAGGATTTCGGTGAGACCCCGGCCCAGCGCATCGCCCGCCACATCCGCGCCGATCTCGACAAAGCGGATGTCGGTTTCGGGCATTTCGTTCATGGCCACGCGGGTCAAGGCCCGCACAGCGGCCACGCGCTCGGCGCCATGCTCGCCTTGCGCGGCCACAGCCACCCACAAGCGCGGACGCGGTTCCACCCCGCGCAAGGCGAACATCGCCGCGCGCAAAGCTTCAACCGTGGCGCCCATGTCGGCCACCGCGCCATCTTCCACCACCAGCAGGCGGTTGGCCGCGTCGTCAGCGGCAATGTCCCAACCGCTTGCCGCCAGTGTTTGCACGATGAGCGGCGTTTGCTGTGCCTGCCCGCCAACAGGCATGCAGCTGATCTGATCCTTGCGCTGGTCTTCCGCCTTGCGCTCGGCAATATGCACCACCAGCCCTTCGTCGAACTGGCCCAGCGTGACGATCCCGCCCAGCTCGGGCAGGTCCTTGAGCATCGGCGCCAGTGTGACGCCTTCCTCCTGCCGGGCCTCTGCCGACGCGCTGCCGCGCTGGAAGGCCACGAGCGTGTCCATGGCCGGTTGCGCCGCCAGCAACACGCCGCCCGCGCGCAGCAACCGCGCCTGCGCCGAAGCCTCCTGCGCCTGCATCCGCCGTTCAGCCGGAGCGCAGAGCAACAGCACATCCGCCGTGGCCGCCTGCGGCTGCGACAGGTCGATAATTTCCCATTGGCCCGCCACCGGCATGGCGCGCGACAGGCGCTCGGCCGCCAGACTGTCCACCGCTGCGATGGACAAGCGCAGGCGGCCCGCCATGGCGCCGCCCATCAGCCCGGCCGCCACAGGGTCGGTCAAAGCGGCCATCACCGCCTCGCCGTCCTGCTCGGCCACCACGACATGCAGATGGCGCGGATAATCCGCCCCGATGCGCGCGGCCAGCACCGACAGGCACGCCGTCAGGGCCTTCACCGCCGGGTCCAGACGCAGCGATGCGCTGTCATGCCGGGCCAGCGTGCGGGCGCGCGGCGGGGCCACATCCTGCCCGCGCAGCACGGCAGGCAGGTTCACCGCCGCCAGTGCCGACAGCGCCAGATCGGCAGCCGCTTCGGGGAATTCGGCTGCGCAGCTGGCAAGGATCATCGCCGCGTCAGGGTGGTCGGTCTGCGCCAGCGTCAACTGGTCGCCCATCTGCACCACATCGCCGCCGTTGATGAGGTCGAGCAACAGGTCGCCAATCCATGCGCGCTGTTCGGGCGGGCGCCCGCCCTTGAGCGCAGGCGGGTCGAGCAGAGCGGAAAGATCAAGCCGCCCGTTGCTGTCGGCCATACCGCGCAGCGCTTCCACCGCGCTGGCGCGCATATGGGCGTGCAACAGCAGCCAGCCATCGGAGGACGCCGGCAAATCGGTGGTTTCAAACCAGCCCCGGGCCAGCTGCGTCAGGGACGGGCTGGCCGTGAGCCCGGCGGGCGGAGTGGACAGGTGGTAAACGCCCTGAAGCGCGGGCTTCTCGATCTTGGCTACGGCGCGCAGCAGGGCGCGGTCAAGCCGGGCCACCGTGCGCCCCTCGCCGTCACGGAGCCACAGGGTGATCGTCTTGAGCTGCGCGGCGCTCTTTTCCACCACGATGGTGACATCGCGCACCTGCGCGCCCGGCGTCCACACGGTCAGCCGCTCGAAACGGATCGGCAGCCATGTCTTGGTCGTTTCGTCGCCTTCGGTCACGAAATCAAACAGGCCGTGGAAGGCCGCGTCCACGCTGGCCGGGTGCAGCACTTGAAGGAGCGTGTAGGCGCCCGTGCCAGCTTCGGGCACGGACAGCGTGGTTTCCACAATGTCCTCACCCTGACGGCGCAGCGTTTGCAGCAGGGCGAAAGCTGGACCGTACTCGATATCGCTGAACACCGCCTTGCGGTAGACCGAGGCCGGATCGGCATGAGCCACGGTTACCTCGGCCAGTTCGGGCGCTTCCCCGCGCAGCACGCCCGCCTTGCCGATGCGGCCGCGGGCATGCAAATGCCAGTCGTCCGCCGAAAAGCGCGGGCGGCTCCAGATTTCCACCGTGGCCGGGTCGGCGGTGAACCGGGTGGAGATTTCGCGCTGCTCTTCGGCGCCCAGCACCAGCGCTTGCAGAATGTCGAAATCCTCGACGCACACGCCATGGTCCGGCCACAGTTCGCGCGCGACGGCCAGCGTCATTTCGGCCAGCCCCGTTGCGGGCACCACCACTTCACCGCCCACCACATGGTCGGCCAGATAGGGCACCAGATGGGCGTCGAGCACATTGCGCCACTCGGGCACGCCCTGCATCAGCCGCGCGCCGATCAGCGGATGGCGCGGCGCGATGCCATGCACGTCCAGCGCGGCGGAGGTGGGCGCATAGGCATAGGTCTTGCGCTGCCAGGGGTAGGTGGGCAGGTCGATGCTGCGGTCCACCGGGGCGGCGGCCTGTTCCGGCTCCAGTCCGCCCGCAATGGCGCGGGTGAGGATGTCAGTGATAGGGTCGCCGCCGTGGCCCTCCCCATCGCTCAGGCTGTGCAGCGCTCGGCCGGTAAAGCCCGCACTTTCGACCGTGCCCGCCATGGCCGCGCACAGGATCATGCGTGGGCCGATTTCCAGGAATAAATTGGCGCCCCATTCCGCCGCTGTGCGGATGGCGCGCGAGAACAGCACTTCGTGGCGGATGTTCTGCCACCAATAGGCGCTGTTGAACGTCTCCCCGGCCAGCAGCCCGCCCGTGACGGTGGAGATCATCGGCACGTTTCCGGCGGCGGGTACGATCTCGCCCAGCTCGGCAGCAAAGGCCTTCTCGATCCCGTCGAGCAGGGCCGAATGGTAGGGGTAGGCGATGTCCAGCTGGCGCCCCGCCACGCGGTTCTTGCGGGCAAAGCGCATGAAAGCGGCGATGGCGTCGTCGGGGCCCGAAATGGTGACGGAACTCGGGCCATTGTTCGCCGCAATGTCTACGCCCGCAATGCCGCTGCGGGCGATCAGCTCGGCGATGGCCGTGCGGTTGGCGGCCAGCGTGGCCATGGTACCCGCGTTGTGCACGGCTTCCTGGCTGTGGGCGCGGGCCATGAGGATGCGCGCAGCCTGTTCCAGCGTGAGGATGCCGGCGGCATGGGCGGCGGTGATTTCGCCCACGCTGTGGCCCAACACCATGGCCGGTGTCAGTCCCTTGTCGGCCAGCGCGACGGTGATGCCCACCTGAATGGCGAAAATGAGCGGTTGCGCCCATTCGGCCAGCTCCAGTTTTTCGGCCAAGCTGTCGCTGTGCATCGCCTCGGCCAGACCCTCATGGCCCAGCGCGACAAAGGCGGCGTCGGCAGCGTCGAAAGCGGCGCGGAAGGCGGGGTTGGCGCCATAGGCATCGCGGCCCATGCCCACCCATTGCGAGCCGTTGCCGTTATAGGCAAAGCACACTTTCACCGCGCCGGACAGCGCCGTGCCGGTGGCCAGACGCGTTCCTTTCAGCTTTTGGCCTGCGGCCAGCAGTCGCAGTTGCGCGGCCATGTCGGCGCCTTCTGCCAGCGGCAGCACGGCGCGCTGGCGCATGAGCGCGCGGCCACCAGCGGCCTGGGCCAGAGCGGCGGGGCTCACGCCCTGTTCCAGTCGCTCGGCATAGGCGGCGGCCAGTTCGGCCAGCGACTCCTTGCAATGGCTGGAGAGCACCAGCACATCGGGCACCGCCACGGGCGCGCGGGCGGGCGTGGCCGGGGCGCTGGCCAGCACCACATGCGCATTCGTGCCGCCAAAGCCGAAGGAGGAGACGCCGCAGTGCAGCTGCCCCTCGCCCAGCGGCACGGCTTGTGTTGCCATGTGCAGGTTCAGCGCGTCGAAATCCACATGCGGATTGAGCACGTCAAGGTGCAGCGTAGCCGGGTACAGCCGCTGCTCCAGCGCAATCAGCGCCTTCATCATGCCCGCCACACCTGAAGCTGGTTCCAAATGGCCGATGTTCGATTTGACCGAGCCCATGGGCAGCGGTTTGCTGCGCGGTTTGCCCAGAACGGTGCCAATGGCAGTGGCCTCGATGGGGTCGCCCACCACGGTGCCGGTGCCATGCGCTTCCACGAAGGCGAGGTCGTCGGGTGAGACGCCCGCTTCGGCATAGGTGCGCTCCAACAGGCTGCGCTGGCCCTCCAGGCCGGGCAGGGCAATGCCCGAGGTGCGCCCGTCCGAATTGATCGCCGCGCCCTTGATGAGCGCACGGATCGCGCCCGGGTCGGCCACATCGCCGCGCTGGAGGATGAAGACCACCCCGCCCTCGGAGCGGACATAGCCATCGCCATGGGCCGAGAACGGGCGGCAGGCGCCAGTGGGCGAGAGCATCTGCGCCCTGCTGAAGCCCACGAAGGAGGCTGGCGAGAGCAGCATGTTCACGCCGCCCACGATGGCGGTGTCCACGCGGCCGCTACGCAAATCGGCCAGCGCCCGTTCCACCGCCACCAGCGAGGAGGAACACGCCGTGTCCACGATGAAGCTCGGCCCCTTGAGGTCGAACAGATAGGAAATGCGGTTCGCCACGATCGACAGCGTGTTGCCGGTCATGAAGTGGCTTTCGATCGCACCCGGGTCGCCACCAAAAAGGTTCGCGTGGTCCAGCGCGGAAACGCCGATGTAAACGCCCACTTCCTTGCCCGCGATGCTGGCGGGGGCGATTCGCGCATTCTCCAGCGCTTCCCACACCAGCTCAGCCAGCAGGCGCTGCTGGGGGTCCACCTGCACCGCTTCGCGCGGGGACATGCCGAAGACGCCAATGTCGAAATCATAAGGGCTGGGCAGATAGCCACCCGCAAACGTATAGGCCGAACCGGGCGCCTTTTGCCCCGGGTGAAACCCCAGCTCGCCGTGCCAGCGCCCTTGCGGCGCGGGGCTTACGGTAAAGGTGCCATTGTTCAGAACCTCCCGGAATGCTTCTTCGTTCGGGGCGCCCGGCAAGCGGCATGCAGCGCCCACAATGGCCGTTTCGATGGCCGTATCAAGCCTGGAAGTCACGCAGTTCGATCTCTCATGGCTAACCTGAATTGTTATTAAGCACGGGTGTATGACCGCACTTGCACTATCGTTTTATGGCAATCCCTGGTTGCAAGCATATCGGCATGTTGCGTTGCGTCAAGCGGCCCCTGCGTGTCCCAGAACTGACATATAGGTAAATATTCTGGATTGGCGCCAATTCCTTTTGGCTCGCCTTGTGCTTCGCGCGGGGGTTGCTACACGTGGGGTAATGAGCGTGGTTTTCTCCCGCCGAGCCTATGCAGGAGCCGAAAGCCAGCCAATGCCCCGCGCGATCGCCTATGATCTGACGCGCCTGTTTCTTGGGCCACTCAGCCTGTCGCCGCGCGGGATTGACCGGGTGGATGTGGCTCTGGCCAATCATTTCTTTTCCGTCGATAAAATTTCCAGCATCGGAATTTTACCCACGCCCTGGGGCGTGCGCGGTTTCAGCGCGGCCATGGTGCGGCGCGGGCTGGAGCACTTGCAGGACCTGTGGGCCGAGCGGATCGACGAGGCGCATGATCCGCGCTGGGAGGGGCTGGTGGCGGAGCTCTGCGGGCAGGGCGGCACGCTTGCGGCCCCCGCGCGCCGCAAGCCCTTGGGCACGGGCGCCAAAATGCAGCGGATGTGGGCTCATCTGCGGCGAACGGGCGTGGCTTTGGGGCAATCTGTGGCGGCTTTGCCGCAGGGGGCGGTTTACCTCAACATTGGCCAGATCGGTTTGGCGGTGCCCGCGTTTCACCGCTGGCTCTCGCGCCGACCGGACGTCACCGCCGCCTTCATGCTGCACGATACAATCCCGCTGGAATACCCCCATTTCGTCTCCCCCCCGGCGGTGAAGCACCATGAACAGATGGTGCGCACGGCGGTTGATCATGCCGATCTGGTTATCACCACCACCTGCCACGCGCGCGAGACCATCGCGGCCTGCATGGCACAGATGGGCCGGGGTGATGTGCCCATTCATGTGCGCGGCCTGCCCCTACCCGCCGCTCTGAGCGTAGCGCGCGGGGCGGACACGGCACTGGCCGGGCGGCATTATTTCCTCACCTGTTCCACGGTGGAGCCGCGTAAGAACCACGCTTTGCTGATCCAGGTGTGGCGGCGGATCGTGGCGCGGATGGGCGAAGGGGCGCCGCATCTGGTCATCGTGGGCGCGGCCGGGCGCCATGCCGAGGCGATTTTGGGCGAGATTGCCAGCGATCCGGCTTTGGCGCGCCATGTTCACCACATTTCGGGCCTCTCCAGCCCAGCGCTGGCGCGGCTCACGCTGGGTGCTGCGGCTATGCTGTGCCCCAGCCATACCGAGGGTTTCGGCCTGTCCGTGCTGGAGGGCAACGCGCTGGGCGTGCCCACCATCGCTTCCGACATTGCCGCCCACCGCGAAATCGCCACGGGCGACACGCAGCTTTTGGCGCCCAACGACCGCGACGGGTGGGAACGCGCCATTCTGGCCCAGGGCCCCGGCCCCTTGCGCCGCACCCCGCCCATTCCCGACGCCTTGGGCGAAGCGGCCTATTGCCGCGACATTGAAACTGCCCTCCAACAGTTTGCCCAGAGCAGGACGCCCCGATGAGTGACACGCTGAAACCCAAGGTCGACAAGCGGGTCAATGAGAGCTTCCTGTCGGGGTATGAGCGGGTGGCATTGCAAGCCATTGCTCGGCGATTGCCCGCGTGGGTGACGCCCGATGGCCTGACTGGCTTTGGCGTGTTTGGCGCGGTGCTGGTGCTGTGCGGCGGGCTGTTGGCACAGCGCTCCATGGGGTGGCTGTGGCTGTCCAATCTGGGGATTTTCTTCCACTGGCTGGGGGATTCGCTGGACGGCACGGTGGCCCGCTTGCGCAAGATCGAGCGACCGCGTTATGGTTTTTATCTCGATCAGGTGATTGATACGGTTGGCAATCTGCTGATCGGCCTTGGCGTAGGGTTCACCCCCGGCATGCGGATGGAGCTTATCCTCATCCTGCTGGCGGCGTATCAGATGCTGGCCATTCAGGTGTTGGTGCATGCCATCGTAAAGGGCGAATTCCGCGTGACGGTGGGGCATATGGGGCCCACCGAATTGCGATTGGGCATTCTGCTGCTCAACCTGTTGGTGCTGGCCATTGGCACGCCGGCCATTCCCGGCCTGCCGGTATGGCTGCATTGGGAAGACATTGTGCTGGGGCTGAGCATTGCCGGGTTGCTGGGGCTGTTTGCGTGGCAGATGGGCGAGCATCTGGGCGTGCTGGCCAAGGAGGACCCGGGGCCGCAGCGCTAGGCTCAGGACCCATTGATTGGTCGCTGACGATGTGATTCAGGTCTCGCAAGGAGACTGAACATGAGTGACCTGTATTGGCTGACGGACGAGCAGATGGCGCGTCTGTCGTCCTATTTTCCCAAGAGCCACGGCAAGCCCCGGATCGATGACCGGCGGATGCTTAACGGGATCATTTTCGTCAATCGTAACGACCTACGCTGGCGTGATGCTCCCAGGGAATACGGGCCACACAAGACTGAACCGCGCCGGGTTTGCCGGAGGCTCCAACTTCTGAGAAAGTGGAGCCGATATGAGCAAAACGACGAACAAGTTTGCGCCTGAGGTACCGCGCCCGTGCGGTACGCATGGTGCTGGATCACGAAGGTGACCATCCTTCTCGCTGGGCAGCCATCGTGTCGAGCGCAGAGAAGATAGGCTGCGTTCCCCAGACTCTGCTCGAATGGGTCAAGAAGGCCGAGGTCGACAGCGGCAAGCGGGCCGGTGTGCCAACCGAGATGGCAGATCGCCTGAAGGCGTTGGAGCGCGAGAACCGTGAGCTGCGCCAGGCCAACGAGATATTGCGCAAGGCGTCGGCGTATTTTGCCTAGAGCGGTTTCCGTTCATTCCGGTTCGTAGCCGCATGAACTGAAGTAGTTGGCGCATTCGGCGGGCTTGAAGATGTCGACGAGCCTGCCGATGAGGTCCCAGAGGCCGGGGACGGTCCGTTCGCCGACCTTTCGCAGCATGGCCTTGAGGCGGGAGAAGGCTTTCTCGATGGGATTGAAGTTGGGGCTATAGGGCGGGAGGAAGCGCAAGGTGGCTCCTGCCGCTTCGATCCGTTCCCGCACGGCGGCGCGCTTGTCGCTCGACAGGTTGTCCATGATAACGACGTCGCCGCGCCGCAGCACCGGCACCAGCACCTGAGCGACGTAGGCCTCGAACCAGTCGCCGTTGATCGGGCCATCGAGCACCATCGGTGCGACCATGCCGCTCATGCGCAGGCCAGCGACCAGCGTCGTGGTCTTGCGGCGACCATGCGGGAAGCCCATCCGCAGGCGCTTGCCCTTGTCGCAACGGCGGTGGCTGCGGGTCATATTGGTGGCGGTCCACGTCTCGTCGATGAAGACCAGGCGCTCGGGCTCCAGATCGAACTGGCCATCGAACCAGCGGCGTCGCTGGCTCAGGACGTCGGGGCGGTCCTGCTCGATCGCGTGGCCGGTCTTTTTTTCCGCGTGATGCCGTGACGCACGAAGAACCGATGCAGCGTGCCGATCCCGACGGGAGCGCCACGCTAGATCAGTCGCGCCTGGATTTCGACTAGCGTTATGTCGCCCTGCTCGGCAAGCAAGCCATGGATGAAGGCGCCATGCGCCTCGATCCGCTCCGAATGCCGGTCTCCGCCACGCGGCTTGGCGATGGCCTGACCGCGTGCCAGCGCCAACTGCCGCCAGCGGATCGCACTCGACGCGCTGACATCAAAGCGGTCGGCCGCCGCGCGGCAGCTCAAACCGCCGTCAATCGCCGCTACAACCCTGTCCCGAAGATCCTGTGAAAGCGTTCGTGCCATCCATGCTGGCCTCCTGCCACCAGCAGGAAGCATGAATCACATCACAGGAGACAAGGGAATCCCCGGCGATTTAGTTCGTGTGGAAACCGCTCTAAACGACAACGCCACCCCGAAGGGTGGCGATTGTAGTTCTATGGCCCTGGTTGCGGGGGCAGGATTTGAACCTGCGACCTTCAGGTTATGAGCCTGACGAGCTACCGGGCTGCTCCACCCCGCGTCAGGGTTTGCAAGAATGATCACGCCCCCAGCCATCCGGCATGGGGGGTGTGAATGGGTTTTTTTTTGAGCACGCTGGCGATAATGCCTGGCGACGACCTACTCTTCCAACGCTTGAGCGTTAGTACCATTGGCGCGGACAGGTTTCACGGCCGAGTTCGAGATGGGATCGGGTGGGTCACTGTTGCTATGGTCACCAAGCAATATGGCCAGCGTGCTGCAGCGAGCATGAGGCAGGTTCGTGACCTGCCTTGCGCAGGGTTACCCCTGTGCGGCTTGCTGTTGCGGTGTTTTTTAATCAGATGTTGTGATTGGCTGTGACGATTGTCCGCCTTCACGATGCGCTGCCTGGTTGATCTTTATGGGATCATCCTTTGTGCAGGCCTCTTAGTGATGGTGGGGTTCATCAAGCATGAACAGAGTGATTAGGACCGGTTAGCTCCATGCGTTACCGCACTTCCACACCCGGCCTATCAACGTGATGGTCTATCACGACTCGAAGATACCTTATCTTGAGGGAGGCTTCCCG